>JBDTWQ010000146.1:0-11017 GCA_040006595.1 Nitrosospira sp. | reverse complement strand
TCGATTATAAAAGACCGTTCCGAAGGAACAGTTTTCTACTGTCATTTATTGGGTTCTTCTTTCTTGGCCTTGGCATCAGCACCGCCGGGGGCACTTTGAGTATCAGCAGTTCCCCCAGTCGAGGGCTTATCAAGTTCGTCAAAATTCGGAGCCGAGTCACGCTGAACCGAAGCGGAAGGGGGAGGCTTGTCCATAGGATGTTTTTTACCATCACACGCGGTCAATATGAGTGTCGCCAGGGCAGCAGCGAGGAACGAGTATTTCATTATTCAATATCCTATGGTTCATTACAGGGAACCACAGTATAACAAAAGCCTTGCGGTCATTCAAACCCGAAACCGCAGGCGGGTTTGGTTCCCTTTTCTATTTTTCTATCGAAACACTTTCCAGAGAAAAAAATGCCGTCCCGAAGGACGGCTTTTATGAATGCTTGCTTATTATTAATCAGCCTTTTTGCCACTGGCATCATACTCCGGCTTCGGAGGGGTATAGGCAGATGCATCACCGGATTTTTTTGCAGCTGCTTCAGCGTCAGCCTTCTGGGCCGCTTCAATTTCTGCATCACTTACCTGTCCTTCACGTTTCTCCCAGAGACTCGGAGGATATTGTCCCGGTTTTCCTTCTCCGGGCTCTTTTTGTCTCAGTTGGTCACATCCAGTGAATATTAGTGTTACCAAGGCGGCAGCGAGGAGCGAGTATTTCATTTTTTTAATCTCCTTTATATAGTTTATAAACGGATCACGGGTAAATTATAAAAGCGTTTCGGCCATTCAAATCTGAAAAGACCACTATCTTAATAGCAGAATTCAGAAATATTGTCCAGTCGTTTATGGTCCATCCCAGAGCCATAAGTAATACTGGTAATGGCCAAGGGACAAGGCTTTCGGTAGTTCGCCACGACGGTGATTCACCATTTTTCATCTCTTACAGGATTGAACCCAGCTTTACCAATTGCGTCGCCAACGGAGGAGCAAACATATATTTATTGGCGAAATTATGCTCTCGTTCCGGCGGGTTGGCTTACTATTTCAATATAACCATAAAGATACCATTGGTAGCATAATGCAAGGGCCTCATCGTCTAGATCTCGCGCCGTAGGCAGCCTAAGACGGTCGGCCAGTTTTTCCAGTGATCGACGGCCTGTGGCGCCAACTGAATACCCGTCTCCATTTAGGAAAATGGTTTTCCCTCTGCACAGCATACGACTTTTCAGATCGAGTTGTAACCCCCTTTTTCTAACCTGGTCCGCAAATCTTTTCTGAGTTACGGGATGCGATGGGGGCGTAAAAAAAACATGGGGTTTCGGCTCGGTGAGATACGTTCCGATAAAGCGTTCTATGTCAGTATGGCCCCATTTGATTTTTTCAAGCGCCTCGCCTGCTTGACGCACCATGGCCGAACTAATGTGCGCCGGATGGGATTGCAAGCAGATATCGGGGTCACGATACATGCCTTCTATTGCAATATTATCCTGCAGGTAAACAAGAAACTGGGTGGCGAGTTCCTGGTAGCCAGGTGCACGAAAGCCAATCGAATAAGTCATACAATTGCTCTCTGCCACGCCATTATGGGCGTAGCCAGGTGGCAAATAAAGCATATCGCCCGGTTCCAGCACCCATTCCTGTTCAGGTCTGAATTCCCGCAGGATTTTTATCGGTGCGTCCACGACCAGACTCTTATCCCGCTGGGCTGATATCTGCCAATATCTGCGCCCCATACCCTGCAGTAAAAAGACATCATAAGAATCAAAATGAGGTCCAACTCCTCCCCCATCAGGCGCAAAACTGACCATCAGATCATCGAGCCGCGAGTGCGGGATAAAATTGAATTCAAGCAGCAGCTCACGAGCCGCGGGGAGGAAGTGATTGACGTCCTGTACCAGCAGCGTCCATTGTTTTTTTGGCAGACGTGAAAAATGGTCAGGTGCAAAAGGACCATGCCTGAGCTGCCATTTGCCATTCTTCTGTGTGATCAGACGCGATTGTGCATCGTCTCGGCAGGCAAGACCGATAAGGTCATTGCAAGTCAGCAATCCCTGAAAGCCGGGCAGGGCGCCACGCACCAGCAAGGGTTTCTTCTGCCAGTAATCATGGAGGAAATTCCGGGGCGAAAGACCCCCCAGCAGCTCGGTTCTCATCGTCGCATTACGGCCCTGGCACACATCTTATGAAAGCCTTCGAAACTTTATGAAAAGGAGACGGAATCTGTTTGCGGTTTTGTAAATATGGTGAATGAGCGGCAATACCCAAATTGGTCCAAGCTCAAACCTCAGGTTTATCTGCCCCGCATGAACATTTTGTCGAGATCGGCGAGACTGATTTCAAACCACGTTGGCCTGCCATGATTGCACTGGCCGGAGCGTTCCGTCGCCTCCATTTCACGTAGCAGCGCATTCATTTCCGGAATGGTCAGCACGCGGTTGGCGCGTACCGCACCATGGCAGGCCATGGTTGAGAGAAGCTCGTTACGTCTGCTGGTCAACGCCTGACTAGCGCCAAATTCGCGGATCTCGCTCAATACGTCTTGCGCCAGTTTTACCACGTCGGCATCCTTGAGCGTGGCAGGCACCCCCCGTACCACTAGCATGGTTGGTGATAACGCGGACATTTCAAACCCAAGCTCGAGCAAGGCGGCACTATTTTCTTCGACTGCGGCGATATCCAGGCTGTCCGCATGGATTGTCACAGGGATCAGCAAGGGCTGCATGGAGAGTTTGTGGTTATCCAGCGCTGATTTGAGCTTTTCATATACTATTCGCTCGTGCGCTGCGTGCATGTCCACGATTAGCAAGCCACGATCGTTCTGCGACAGAATATAGATCCCGAGGAGTTGTCCCAAGGCAAATCCCAATGGCGGGACCACCGCTTGTTCCTCACCGATCAGTGTTGTTATTGAGCCATTCGCTGTTTTTGGGCCACTGCCAAAGAGGGTTTGATAAAACGCTTGCGATTGGGCTGCCCCTACCGGCGGCGCAAGCGGCGTGGCACTCTGCCGCGCATAGGAGGAGCGGGCGGCAATCATCTCACGGCTTCCGGCCTCCGGCTCCTGGTCCGAGGTCGCGGACTTTGATGCCGCGGACACCGGTTGCGGCGACGCCAGCGCCTTGTTGATCGCATGAAAAATGAATTGATGCAGTGCGCGCGAATCGCGGAATTTCACCTCGGTTTTGGTGGGATGTACATTCACATCCACGCCATCGGCATTCATCTCCAGGAACAATGCAAAGGCTGGATGCCGGTCCAGATGGAGCACATCGCGATAGGCTTCGCGCAGCGCATGAGAAATCAGCTTATCGCGTACGAAGCGGCCATTGACAAAAAAATACTGGGCATCGCGGGACGATCGCGAATACAGAGGTAATGCCGCTACGCCCCATAACCGCAAATCCGCTGCTTGTTCATCGACGTATACCGAGGTTTGGCTGAATTCATCGCCCAGTATCGCTGCGATGCGAAGCTTTGCATCTACAGCACGCAAATGCCTGCGTACTATTCCATTGTGATGCAGTGTGAAGCCAATATCGGCGCGTGACAATGCAATGCGCTTGAACGCTTCTTCGCAATGCGCAAATTCAGTCGCTTCAGTCTTCAGAAACTTACGTCGCGCGGGGGTATTGAAGTAAAGGTCATGCATTTCCACCGTGGTGCCGGAGACAAGTGCTGCGGGTTCAGGCTGCGACAGATGAGCATCTTTGGTTTGTATGCGCCAGGCATGTTTTTCGCCCGCTCTACGGCTTGCCAGCGTAAGACGCGAAACCGCCGCAATGCTTGCCAGCGCCTCGCCACGAAAACCCAGGCTTGCGATGTTCTGCAGGTCTTCGAGCGTCTGGATCTTGCTGGTGGCGTGGCGGGCAAGCGCAAGGGACAGATCATCCCGTGAAATCCCGATTCCATTATCAGCTACACGGATCAGCCTGGTTCCGCCTTGAAAGAGTTGTACCGTTATTTCGGTTGCTCTTGCATCGACGCTGTTCTCCAGCATTTCCTTGAGTGCCGAAGCTGGCCGTCCTATGACCTCTCCGGCGGAAATCTGGCTGATAAGCAAGTCAGGAAGAAGCTTGATCGCATTCATAGGCAAGGTGGGAACAAAGGTCTCTGTCATTATACTGCTTAGCAAGTCCCCTGCATAAATCCTCATATAAGGATTTATGCAGGGTTCCTGGGGGTTGCATCATGCCGCCCGCGAAAATTCGGAGCGGCGATCGGTGATCGTTGGAGTTATGCCCGGGGCTACGTGGCCGGTATTGTCATGAACGCTCTTCCATTGCGGCTTTGACTACGGCAGGGTTAAGGTGGGGAGCGAAAATCTCGATAAAGTCGAATACGTAACCACGCAAGTAACTATTGCGGCTGATACCGATGCGGGTTGTGCTTGGCTCGAACAGGTGGCTGGCGTCAATGGACCGCAGATGTTTGTCGCGCTTGGGTTCAAACGCCATCTGCGCCAGAATGCCAATGCCTAATCCCAATTCGACATAGGTCTTGATCACATCTGCATCTATTGCCGTAAGCACTACGTTGGGAACCAATCCTTTCGCATCGAATGCCTGATTAATTTTGGAGCGGCCGGTGAAAGCAAAATCATAAGTAATGATCGGATACTGAGCGATGGCCTCCAACGTCAATTTCTCAAGTTTAAGCAGCGGATGTCTCGGCGGGACGATGATGCAACGATTCCATTGGTAGCACGGCAGCATCACGAGTTCATGAAACAGTTCGATAGCCTCGGTGGCGATGGCGATGTCTGCTTCACCCGAGGTGACCAGCTCCGCTATTTGGGTTGGATTGCCCTGACGCAAAATTAACTTCACCTTGGGATAGCGTGCGGTAAAATGCTTGATCGCAGCGGGTAGCGCATAGCGTGCCTGAGTATGTGTCGTAGCGATTGTGAGAGAACCGGTCGCTTCGTTAGCAAATTCCTGGCCGACCTGTTTCAGGTTTTTTGCATCTCTCAGCATTCTTTCGGCAATTTCAAGGATGGCCTGTCCTGGCGGCGTGACTTTAACCACGCGTTTGCCGTTGCGCACAAAAATATCTATCTCAAGCTCGTTTTCCAGGAGGCGAATCTGCTTGCTGATTCCGGGCTGCGAGGTATGGAGGGCTTCGGCGGCCTTGGACAAATTCAGACCCTGATTGGCGACTTCGCATAAGTAACGCAACTGTTGCAATTTCATGGTTTTCTACTCTAAGTAATGTTTGGTTATAATAATCTAACATAATATTCTTTTGTGATATATGTGTCCGTTGCTATTATGGCATTTTCGCGGCACCATATGCGGTTACCTGCCCTGTTGGCGACAGACTGAGGTCTTGGAGGTCTCGGGTGTCTAAGGGGGGACCAAGTTTTTTTGAGCGAAACGGTAAATTTTGGCTTGCTCGGTGGTTTGATCCAGACTGAGTGCCGTGTCGGCGGACCATGTTCGAGATTGGGATATCGCTGTCGATATTGGCGGTGAATATTTGTTTTTACTGGCACCAAGCTGATATAGCCATAAATTGTGGAGGATTTTTAGATGGGTCACTTAAATTACCTTGCTGACGATGAGGAAATAAATTCGTTCGATCAGGCGCTACAGGACTATCAGGGTTCGCGCATGGATGTCGATCGTTTTACCGCCACCCGCTTGCAAATGGGTATCTATGGCCAGCGGCAGGAAGGTGTCAACATGGTGCGCATCAAGCTTCCGGGTGGACGCCTGAATGCGTCCCAATTGAACGTGATCGCCGATATGCTGGAGAAATATGCGCGCCATGATGTCGTACATATCACTACACGCCAGGACATTCAGATGCACTACGTTCCGCTCGAGCATACGCCGGCGGTGCTTCGCCATTTGGCCACGGCCGGGTTGACTACTCGCGAAGCCTGTGGAAACACTATACGTAATGTCACCGCCTGTCCGCTGTCTGGCGTGTGTCCTCGTCAGCATGTGGACGTCACGAAGCACCTTGATGGTGCAGTCCAGCACTTTCTGCGTAATCCGTTGACTCAGCAAATGCCGCGTAAATTCAAGATCAGCTTTTCGGCCTGCGAATCTGATTGTGCCCAGGGCATGATGCACGATCTGGGAGTCGTCGCGGTGCGCGATGGCACACGCTTCGGTTTTAAGGTCGTTGCCGGGGGTGGTCTGGGGCATAAGCCACATGAGGCAATCGTTATTGAAGAATTCATTGAAGAAAAGGATTTGCTGCTCGTGATGGAGGCTGTTATCTCGTTGCATAACCGCTATTCCGATCGCGTTAAGCGCGCCAAGGCGCGGATTAAATTTCTGGTTGATAAATTCGGCCCCGAAGGGTTTGTCGAGAAGTATCGTGAGGAACTGGCCCGCACAAAAGCAGCATTGGCAACCCAGGATTACCCAAAAGGCGAATGGAAGGGTGGTGCTGACAGCGAAGTTCCCGGTATCGGTGCGCCGCGCCATGTATTTGAGCAGAAACAGCCGGGTTATTACGTATTTCCAATCAGTGTACCGATGGGAAATTTGAACGTGGAGCAATTGCGCGGCCTCGCCCAAATTGCCGAGACCCACGAGTTGCATGAAATTCGTGTGACGCAGGATCAGAACATGTTTCTGGCAAATGTAACGAAAGCCAAAATCGATCCCCTGCGCGCAGCTTTGGCTACATTGGGCCTGCGCGAGCCTCAAGCAGGTGATGATGTGGTGGCTTGTCCTGGTACTTCGACTTGCCGTTTAGGAATAACTTCAAGCACGATCGTCGCTCCTAAACTAAGCGGTGGCAAGCATGATCTAAAAATTCGTGTTTCGGGGTGTCATAACGGCTGCGCCCAGCCCGAGACCGGCGACATCGGTATTTACGGTGAAGGCAAACGCATGCACGGTAAGCTCGTACCGCATTATCAGATGTATTTCGGCGGGAATGGCATGGCGCGCGGAGCGCTGGCGATCAAAGGCCCATCAATCCCCTCGGCTCGCATCGAGACGGCAGTGGAGCGCGTGAAATCGGCTTATGCGTCCAATCACGAGGCGGACGAAACTTTTTTTTCCTGGACGCGGCGCGTGGGCAAAGTCTATTTCACCGATCTGCTGGCGGATCTCGGAGAAGTAAAGCCCGAAGAATTAGTATCGGTCTTGCGCGACCATGGCAAGGATGGCGATTTTAAGGTGCTGCAACTAGGCGGCGGTGAGTGTGCGGGAGTAAGCCAGGTGAAGATCGGTTCAAGTTTTTTTGAAGCGGCCCACGAGCGGAATTATCGAGACGCTCTTAAGTTTCAACGAAAATTCGAAGATTCGGTTAAATGTGCCGAGGAGATCGCCCGATTAATTGGTCAAGGTGTGACTGAATTGCTCAGTGGCCAAAAGCACGAGGATTTGGCGGAGCAGGCAGAAGAGTTGCGCCGGGTACTGCCTACCAAACCGCGTCTGTCCAGGCAGTTGGCTAAGTTCGCGGAGGATTTCGCACGCCCGGCCGAGGAGCTGAATGATAGCCGGCTGACTGAATGGTTTTCTGAACTGGATGCGTGGACAATGGAGGCTGCGGAATTTTGTCTTGGTTTCGACCGTCAGCTTGATCTGGCTGGCGCGCTGCCGCTGACAGCTTCAGCCAAATCAATATCGCTTCAACGGACTCAGTCATCGGCCATTTTGTAATAAATTTTGTATCTTTTTTACCTATTAATTAAACGGCAATATGAGCCTGGATCATAAAATTGCGAAGGTGCGGACACTGCTGGATGCGGTGCAGACAGACTATACTCCGGTAGTCTTTGCCAATAGTTTTGGTGCGGAGGATATGGTGTTGACGGATATTATTGCGCGGCATTATCCCGGTATTGAAATGTTCACGCTGGATACCGGCCGCCTGCCGGAAGAAACCTACAGCCTGATGAGGGAAGTGGCGGAGCGCTATGGTATTCGTATTCCGGTATATTTTCCTGAGTCTGCCGCCGTGGAGGCATACGTTGCGCAGAATGGTCCCAACGGATTCTATGATAGCGTGGATTTACGCAAAACCTGTTGCTATATTCGCAAGGTGGAGCCGCTGAAACGTGCCTTGCGTGGTAAGCGCGCATGGATTACCGGCCTGCGCCGTGATCAGGCCCCGAGCAGGAAGGATCTGAGTGAATCGGAATTTGATGCGGGCAACGGTTTGCAAAAAATTAGTCCACTACTGGATTGGAGCCTATCCGATGTATGGGCTTATCTCAAACAATTCGATGTCCCCTATAACGCACTGCACGACAAAGGTTATACAAGCATTGGCTGCGCACCCTGTACTCGCGCCATTACTCCCGGTGAGGATGTTCGTGCCGGACGCTGGTGGTGGGAAAACCCCGAAATCAAGGAGTGCGGTTTGCATCCGGATAAGCGTCATAAGACCGTAGTAGTTTCTCGTTTGACCACGAACCCGGCTGTTCCGGGTCAAACTCAGGATGTGGAAAAGCAAGAGCGTGGGCCAGGTTCTGATAAAGCCCATGCTTCATGAAAACTATCAGGATTGAGCGATGGATACCATATTGAGCGATGTGCAAGAACTTATTACTCCTGTTCCGGGTTCCGTGACGGAAAGTGAGCCGATAATAGCCCTTAAACGACGTGCTACACGGCAGTTGGGTCACCTGGATGCGCTGGAAAGTGAAGCTATCCATATTATGCGCGAGGTGGCAGCCGAATGTACTAATCCAGCGCTACTGTTCTCAGGCGGTAAAGACTCCATCGTGCTGCTGCGATTGGCGGAAAAAGCCTTTCGTCCAGGGCGTTTTCCATTTCCGCTGCTGCATGTCGACACCGGTCATAATTTTCCCGAAGTGATTGAGTTCCGTGACCGCCGCGCCGGGCAATTGGGTGAGCGGTTGATTGTGCGCAGCATGGAGGATTCCATCCGGCAGGGGAGGGTAGTGTTGCGTTCTGAATATCAGAGCCGTAACGCGTTTCAGTCGGTGACACTGCTGGATGCCATTGCTGAATTTCGTTTCGATGCTTGCATCGGGGGCGCGCGCCGCGATGAAGAGAAAGCGAGAGCCAAGGAACGCATATTTTCCTTTCGCGACGAATTCGGTCAGTGGGATCCGAAGAACCAGCGTCCGGAACTATGGGATATCTACAATACACGTGTGCATCCGGGAGAAAATATTCGTGTGTTTCCCATCAGCAACTGGACTGAACTCGATGTTTGGGGATATATTGCCCGCGAGGAGCTGGAGGTGCCGCATATTTATTTCGCTCATACACGCGATGTAATCAGACGTGGTAACGGTCTTTTACCGGTATCCCATCTGGTTCAGCTCCAGGAGGGGGAACAAGTGGAAAACCTTATGGTGCGCTTTCGCACTGTGGGAGATATGAGTTGCACCTGTCCAGTGGAATCCACTGCTGTCAGTGTCGAGGAAATCATTGCCGAAACTGCGATCACACGGATCACTGAGCGTGGTGCTACGCGCATGGACGATCAGACTTCGGACGCCTCCATGGAACTGCGCAAGAAAGAAGGGTATTTTTGAAGCGTACCGTTATAAATCAAAAAACTGAGTCAAGATACAACGTTATTCAGGAATTTATCCCCTATCTTGATCGCATGGATATTCCGTCCTTCTGCCGGTCTCGCCCGGGATTTTGAATTTATAAAGATGTCACTGAAATAGTGGTGATTACCGAGCTATGGAAGAAGAGCAACGAAAATCTGTGATGAAAAAATTTTCAGAAGGTCAGTAAATGTCAGCCGTTGAAAGTATTTCGTTTAATCACACCGAGCTATTACGTTTCATCACCGCCGGTAGCGTGGATGATGGGAAGAGCACATTGATCGGACGCTTGCTGCACGACTCAAAGTCCATTTTTGAAGACCAGTTGAGCGCCATTACTCACACTACGCGCAGACGGGGGATGGAAGGTGTCGATCTGTCGCTGCTCACCGATGGCCTGCAGGCTGAGCGCGAGCAGGGCATCACCATTGATGTGGCCTATCGTTACTTTGCGACCCTCAAGCGCAAATTTATTATCGCTGACACCCCAGGCCACGAGCAATACACCCGTAATATGGTTACGGGGGCTTCCACCGCCAATCTGGCTATTATCCTGATTGATGCACGTAAAGGAGTGCTTACCCAGTCGCGCCGTCATGCCTATCTGGCCAGTCTGGTGGGCATTCCTCATTTGGTGGTGGCAGTCAACAAGATGGATCTGGTAGGTTATTCCCGTGAAGTTTTTGAGCGGATCTGTAAAGAATTCGCAGCCTTTGCCGACGGACTAAAGCTGAGCAATATCGCATACATTCCAATGTCTGCCCTGAACGGGGATATGGTGGTCGAGCGTGGGGATAAACTCGGCTGGTACGAAGGCGTGGCGCTGTTGGAATTACTGGAGAATGTTCCTATCGATCACGACATCAATCTGGAAGATTTCCGATTTCCGGTGCAATTGGTGTGCCGCCCGCAAACCGAGGAATTGCATGACTTTCGTGGTTACATGGGGCGCATCGAGTCCGGCTTCATCGCCGTCGGCGATGCGGTGAAAGTACTACCCTCCGGGTTAACTTCCCATATCAAGGAAATAGTTACTTACGATGGCTCTGTCGATCGCGCGGTGGCGCCACAGTCAGTTACGCTAACTATTGAAGACCACCTGGATGTTTCTCGCGGCGATATGCTGGTAAAGACCGGGGGAAAATTGCCACATGTAACGAAGGAATTCGAGGCGATACTCTGCTGGTTATCGGAGCAGAGTCTTGACCCGCGGCGGAAATATCTCGTCAAGCACACTACGCGCGTCGTAAAGGCCCTGGTGGCACGGGTAGATTACCGCGTGGATATCAATACGCTAAATCATCAAGCGGCGGATACTTTGAAAATGAACGACATAGGACGGGTGGCGCTGAAAATGCAGCAGCCTCTGGTGTGCGACCCCTATCAGCGCAATCATGCTACGGGCAGCTTTATTGTCATTGATGAAGTCACTAACAATACCGTTGCCGCAGGTATGATTTGCCCGGCAAAAGATTAATCTGATCATTTCTAATATTTTCTGGTGATTCGGCGCAAGACTGTTTGGATTGCGGACGCG
>JBDTWQ010000145.1:0-33896 GCA_040006595.1 Nitrosospira sp. | reverse complement strand
TTTCGTTGCTCATGGTATTGATCAGCGTCACTTGCGGATTCACCAGTTGCGCAATATCCTTATCGCCGGTAGAAATTACGCAACGTATGTTTTCGCGTCCGGCTTGTTTAGCCAGAGTACCAATCACATCATCTGCCTCCACACCTTCCACGATCAGCATTGGCCACCCCATGGCACTTATGCACTCATGGAGCGGCGCAATCTGCGCCGCCAGATCGTCCGGCATGGGCGGACGGTGCAATTTATATTCTGCGTAGAGGTCGTCACGGAAAGTCTTGCCTTTTGCATCAAATACGCACGCGCTATAATGGGCTTGGTAATCCTTGTGCAAACGGCGCAGCATGTTGAGCACGCCGTAAATCGCGCCGGTCGGTTCGTTATTGCGGTTGCGTAAATCCGGCATCGCATGGAAAGCGCGATACAGGTAGGATGAACCATCAACCAGCAGCAATGTCTTCATTTAACTTCCAAAGGTTTCCGATGAGCACGCAAGACAAATTAGCTCTTACCATGACAAATGATTTTCGGGAAAAAACTTGGTCAGCGAGAGAATCATGGCGCGTATTCGGCATTATGGCAGAATTTGTCGAGGCTACGGAACGCTTGAATTCGATTCGTCCCGCAGTCAGTATTTTCGGCAGTGCCCGTACGCTTCCCGATCATCCCAACTATAAATTAACCGAGCAGATCGCCCGTCAATTGTCCGATGCTGGCTTTTCCGTAATTTCCGGGGGCGGACCAGGTATCATGGAAGCGGCCAACAAAGGTGCTTATTTTGGTACATCGCCGAGTGTCGGCCTGAATATCCAGCTCCCTCACGAGCAACATCACAATATTTACCAGGACGTCAGCCAGACTTTCCGCCATTTTTTTGCGCGCAAATATATGTTTGTGAAATTCGCCACAGCCTATGTAGTGCTACCGGGCGGATTCGGCACGCTAGATGAACTGATGGAAGCGCTCACGCTAGTCCAGACCGGCAAGACCCGTAAAATGCCGATCATTCTGGTTTGTTCGGAATTCTGGCGCGGCATGCTTGATTGGCTCAGGCAATCGCTCGTAGCCGAGGGCATGATCGCGTCAGAGGATATGGGTTTGATACAGGTGATCGATGAACCCGGCGAAGTAGTCAATGCAATCTTCCAGTATTACGAGACTCTAGGCTTCGAGCCTTCCGCAGCCGAACGCGAAGTGCAACTCAATCTGTAACAGCGGTGTCATATGAGATAGAATAGAACATTGTATGACCTTGTTCGGAGACGCCATGCGTCAAATAGTCGTTGCATTGTTATTGAGCTCCGCACTATCCGCCGCGGCGCAGTCCACTCAACCCAAGGACTTGCGGCCCCTGCCGGAAGTGCCAGAACCGCCCGAATTAGCCTTGCCTTCGCCTGGCGTTGACGAAGAGAGCTCTTCGCTTGAACCGCAGGTTACCATCACCAAGCGCGGAGAGGATAAGGTCGAGGAATATCGCATTAACGGGCGGCTCTACATGATCAAGATTACCCCCCGCATCGGTCTGCCTTATTACCTGATTGACAATCATGGAGATGGTACATTCGCCACCGGCGGTCTCGATCAAGGTCCAGTCATTCGGCCCCCCATGTGGGTAATACGCCAGTTTTAAATTTCCATAAAAGGCAGTAAGATCGAGCCGACTTATAGTGCTTCTGCCTCCCTTTTTTTCTCGCTCATGTCCGTTTTTACTACTGTCACCCAACATCAGCTTTCCGTCTGGCTGAGAAACTACGCTCTCGGCACACTGATTAATCTGGAGGGAATTTCCTCCGGTATCGAGAATACTAATTATTTCGTCACCACCAGTCACGGCAAATATGTTCTCACCCTTTTTGAAAAGCTAACCTCTTCCGATCTACCCTATTACTTGAACCTCATGGCGTATTTATCGCGCCACAGCATTCCTTGTCCTTGTCCAGTAGCCGATCTCGACAACAAATTTCTTGGCAAACTCAACGGTAAACCAGCAAGCATCGTTACTTGTTTGCCTGGAAAATCGCAGGAACATCCCACCATCGCACATTGCGCCGAAGTAGGCGCACTCCTGGCGGACATGCATTTGTCCGGCATGTCCTACCCCGAAAAAATGGAAAATCCACGGGGGCCAAAATGGTGGATAGCTGCTGCACCCGATGTCCTGCCTTTTCTTACGGCGGAGGAAACAGAGATTCTCACGGAAGAATTGCACTTCCAGTCGTCATATCGTTTCGAAAATCTGCCGCGGGGCGTGATTCACGCAGACCTGTTTCGTGACAATGTACTATTCTCTGACGGTTCGATAGGCGGGGTGATCGATTTCTATTTCGCCTGCAACGATGCGTTGCTGTACGACCTCGCCATTACCGCAAACGACTGGTGTCTGAGCGAAAATGGGGATCTGGACGTGGGGCGCACATTGTCTCTACTCGAAGCATATCACCGTATCCGCCCGCTTACTGCTACCGAACACGGTGCCTGGCCGGTGATGTTACGTGCCGGGGCTTTGCGCTTCTGGTTATCGCGGCTGCATGACTATCACTTGCCGCGTCTAGGAGAGCTTACTCACGCCAAGGATCCCACTCACTTCATGCGCATACTGAAGAACCATTCGGCATTTCACTCGAGACTGGCACAGATTTGGGTTTGAGCTGTAAACTGCAAGTCAAGATTAGGTGGCCGGCATTACCCTCTCGGAGATACGGAAAATGGAAGTCAGGCAAGTCGATGCAAAACAAGGATGGCAATGGATAGTGACCGGCTTCTTTCTATTCCGCCAGGTTCCACTGGTTTGGATTTTACTATGCACCACCTTGCTTCTGATTGCCGCGACGCTATCGCTCATCCCCATGGCGGGGCAATTTATTTTCACCCTCCTGTCACCCGTGTTTCTAGCCGGACTGATGATAGGATGCAAGGCTCTGGAACACGGCGACAAGCTGGAGATGACTCATTTGCTCGCAGGCTTCCGTAACACGTCTGGCCCGCTGATCACTATAGGGGGAATTTATCTGGTAGGACAGGTGTTGATTCTCGGGGTGGCGATGCTGATCGGGGGCGAAGTAATGATGGGTCTGCTGATGGATGGAAAGAGAGTCGACGAAAATGAGTTGAAAGATGTCATGAATAGCGGCCTGTCTGCGCTGCTGGTTGCGCTAATGCTATCCATCCCGCTAATGATGGCTGCCTGGTTCGCGCCTTTACTGGTGATATTCAAGGATATGTCCGCAGTGGATGCAATGCGGCTCAGTTTTATTGCTTGCCTGAAAAATATTATCGCATTCCAGATTTATGGTGTTACGCTTGTGGTGCTGATGATAATCGCTTCAATACCGTATGGCCTGGGATTATTCGTACTCGTGCCAACCCTGTTTGCCTCTATTTATGCAAGCTATAAGGATATTTTCGGAGCAGATGAATCTGCATAATCTGAAGGGCGTCTGTCATATTTGTTTCAGGCAGGAACCAGCTTGGCATATTCCAGCGACAACCACTTCGTGCCAGCGCGGCCAAATTTGACCTCAACGCGAGCATCAGCCCCATGACCCTCGCAATTTACTATCACGCCCGCACCAAACTTGGCGTGGGCCACGTTCTGCCCTATCTTCCATTGAGATGCCGCAGAATCCCGAATGTTCGATGTGCCAGTATGCGCACCAGAAGCGTATCCCGGGGCTACCCGGACGGGTTCTTGATTCCTGATCCCCCACTCCTGATTCCTGATTGCTGTCTTCTGCACCGGCTGTAGCCACTTAAGTAGGCTATCCGGTATTTCCTGCAAGAAACGTGAAGGGATATTGTAGCGGGTCTGACCATGCAGCATGCGGCTTTGGGCGAAGCTCAAATACAACCGACGCCGTGCCCGAGTCAAAGCTACATACATTAAGCGCCGTTCCTCTTCCAGGCCACCAGCTTCGTTGCGACTGTTATCGTGGGGAAATAAGCCTTCTTCGAGTCCGCTCAGGAACACGCTGTGAAATTCCAGTCCCTTGGCCGAATGTACCGTCATCAACTGGAGCGCGTCCTGACCGCCGCCAGCTTGATGTTCACCCGCCTCCAGCGAGGCATGAGCCAGAAATACCATGAGACTGTCATCCTCGGCTTCATGTACAAAACTGGTAGCGGCATTTATTAATTCATTCAGATTCTCCAGCCGGTCAGCTCCCTCGCGTTCAGCGCGATAATGTGCCACCAGTCCGCTATGCTCCAGCATATGTTCGACAATTTCCGGTAATGGCAGCTTTTCGCAAACCTGGCGCATCGATTCGATCAGCGCAACAAAACCTTCAACTCCTTTCTTTGGCTTATCCACCTTGTTACTCAACGCAAGCCTGGTCGAAGCCCTCTCCCCCGAACCTGGAATGAACGCTGTCCCGGCTGCCCTGCATTTCTGTAGCATTGCTGCCCACAAACTTCCACCTTGCCGCGTGGCGTCGTCCTGTAACTGTTCCAGGCTGCGCATACCGATGCCGCGCACGGGAAAGTTGACGATCCGGAGCAGCGCGTTATCATCCTGGGGGTTGGCTATCAGGCGCAAGTAGGCCAAAGCATGCTTGATCTCCTGTCGTTCGAAGAAACGCATGCCGCCATATACCCGATAAGCCAATGAGGCATTGAACAAAGCATGCTCCAGCACCCGTGATTGTGCGTTGGAACGGTAAAGCAACGCCATCTGGGATAATGCCACGCCTTCTGCACGAAGTAATTTCACCTCCTCGATGATGAATGTCGCTTCATCAAAATCGGTCGGAGCGTTATACACTCTTATCAGCTCTCCGTGCCCTTCCGAAGTCCAGAGATTTTTGCCGAGACGACCGCTATTGTTGCGTATCAGCGTGTTGGCAGCATCCAGGATATTGCCATGCGAGCGATAGTTTTGCTCCAGTTTGATGATTTTGGAAATGCGGAAATCTCTCTCAAAATCTTTCATGTTACCGGTGTTCGCGCCACGAAACGCATATATACTCTGATCGTCATCGCCAACCACAAATACAGCAGCCCGGTCACCGGCGAGCAGCTTTAGCCATTTATATTGCAACCGGTTAGTATCCTGAAATTCATCCACCAGAATATGGTCAAACCGGCCACGATAATGCTCGCGCAGGTGTTCGTTGCGAGTTAGCAACTCATAACTGCGCAGCAACAGCTCAGCGAAATCCACCACACCTTCTTTATTGCATTGTTGCTCGTAAAACAGGTAAAACTCGACCATCTTGCGTGTGAAGTCGTCGTAAGTTTCCACCTGCGATGCTCTGAGCCCTTCTTCCTTTGCGTTATTGATGAACCATTGCACTTGGCGAGGGGGAAATTTTTCGTCGTCCGCACCGAGACTTTTCAGGATACGCTTGATAACCGCCAACTGATCGGCGGAATCCAGGATCTGAAACGCCTGTGGCAATCCGGCATCCTGATAGTGGGCGCGTAGCATGCGATTACATAGGCCGTGGAAAGTGCCTAGCCACATACCACGCGTATTGATCGGCAGCAGGGAAGAAATACGGGTGAGCATTTCTTTCGACGCCCTGTTAGTGAAAGTGACAGCCAGTATTCCGTGAGGGCTGGCTTGACCAGACTGGATTAAATGCGCAATACGGGTAGTAAGCACCCGCGTCTTGCCGCTGCCTGCGCCCGCCAGCACCAGCGCTGACTGATGCGGTAGGGTAACGGCTTCAAGTTGTTCAGGATTTAATGCTGAAAGTAGGGAAGACATTAAGAGAAAATTTTTCCGGTATAAATTTGAAACCGGAATTATTTAGCCTTCATCAACAGCAGGCAAAAGGACAGTATAAAGTCGGCTTGCTAGAAATATTGTTTAGTGGCGCTCTACAAATTCAAAATTCCAGGCAAGCTTATCTTGCTGGACGTGAAACAGGCTAAGAAGGCAAGTCACAAAGTGATGCCACAAGAAATTCTAGCGCACCGCTGTTTGATAGGGAAGCGATAAAATTTCTTGAGTAACGCAGCAGAATCACGACGAGATCTGGATTTTATCCAGATATCTTTCTAAAGAACCCATCCTGACATGACTATTTACTTCGGCTTTCCCTCACTAGATCTAGAATCAATGGCGTTAATATCAATTCGATTGCCAATCCCATTTTTCCACCCGGGACGACAATTGTATTCGGACGAGACATGAATGAGTTGTTAATCATGGAGAGCAGGTAAGGAAAGTCTACATTCTTTGAATCGCGGAAGCGAATCACGACAAAACTTTCATCGAGGGTCGGGATGTCGCGCGCAATAAAAGGATTGGATGTGTCAACCGTGGGTACTCGCTGAAAATTAATATGAGTACGGGAAAATTGCGGAGTAATGTAATACACATAATCGTGCATGCGGCGGAGGATGGTATGGGTCACTGCCTCTGCCGAATAGCCACGTGCACTCATGTCACGATGGATTTTCTGGATCCATTCCAGATTGACAATTGGCACAACACCCACCAGCAAATCCACATATTTTGCCACATCAGCGTTATCACTCGTCACTCCGCCATGCAAACCCTCATAAAACAGCATATCGGAACCGGGCTCTATCGTTGTCCATGGGGTAAACGTGCCAGCCTTCTGCTGGTAGGGTGCAGCTTCTTCATCATTATGCAGATACAGACGGGTCTTGCCACCACCGCTCTCGCCATATTCCTTGAATAGCGCCTCCAGTTTCTCGAACTCGTTGGCTTCTGGACCAAAATGACTGATGGGATGACCGCCGTCTTTTTCCGATTCAGCTACGGCGTGCTTCATGGCATCTCGGTCATAGCGATGGAAACTGTCACCTTCTACTACCGCAGCAGTCAACTTCTCGCGACGGAAAATATGCTCGAAACTATTCTTGACCGTCGACGTACCGGCGCCGGAGGATCCAGTAACGGCGATAACAGGGTGTTTTTGTGACATGCAACGCTCTCCTCAGACAATAAATAATAAGAATGTTAAAGTACTTTCTTACCAAGAAACCCACCGACTCCAACAAATCTTTGGCAGCACTTTTTTGTCGACATAATACCTGTTTTCTCCCAAATTTTGGTATGAATAAGCAAAGATTTAATGCCATTGTGCGGCTTCGGTGGCAACGTAGACATGCACACAAATATGGCCAGTATATTTACACTGTGCTTTCAAAATTCCTGTCGCTCTGCAGAGTGTCAACGGGAATAAATCGCGCGGCCTGCGCCAGTGGCGATGAGCATCTATTCTGGAACCGCCTTTGGAAGGATGTGAGTTTGACATTCGTCCTGGTCTGGCATAAAATGCGCGGCTACCAAAAAAACGGGGACAGGCTTTGTGAAAACCTTTTCAGCCAAACCACATGAAGTGACCCACGACTGGTTCGTGATCGATGCGGCCGACAAAGTATTAGGGCGTCTCGCTGCAGAGATTGCCCATCGTCTGCGGGGCAAGCATAAGCCCATTTTCACTCCTCATGTGGACACTGGCGATTTCATTGTTGTAATCAATGTGGACAAGTTGCGTGTCACCGGCAACAAGGCGGAAGATAAGACTTATTACCGCCATAGCGGGTATCCAGGCGGAATTTATGAGACCAGTTTCTCAAAAATGCACGCACGCTTTCCAGAGCGGCCTCTGGAAAAAGCAGTCAAGGGTATGCTGCCAAAGGGTCCACTCGGCTATGCCATGTTAAGGAAACTGAAGATTTACGCCGGCGCCACGCACCCGCATGCGGCGCAACAACCGCGACAACTCGAAGTCAGGGCTTAATATCATGAGCGTAACGTATAATTATGGTACCGGTCGCCGCAAAAGTGCGGTGGCGCGGGTGTTCATCAAACCTGGGAAAGGTTTGATTACCGTCAATAACAGACCAGTTGACGAATTCTTTTCCCGCGAAACGGGCCGCATGGTAGTTCGCCAGCCACTTGAGTTAACCGGTAATCTTACAAGCTTTGACATCACGGTCAACATCCACGGGGGCGGTGAATCCGGGCAAGCCGGAGCAGTGCGCCACGGTATTACCCGCGCCTTGATTGACTTTGACGCCACGCTTAAACCCGTATTGAGCAGCGCCGGACTGGTCACGCGTGATGCGCGTGAAGTAGAGCGAAAGAAGGTTGGCCTACGTAAGGCGCGGCGGCGCAAACAGTTCTCCAAACGATAAGCGTTTTGCGCATATCGTTCTTAAAAAAGCCGCCAGCCTGGCGGCTTTTTTATTTGTTGCTTATAATCGATTAGCCGATTTTACTTTCCGTGCGGCAACAAACAATAAAATAAGCGTGTCGCTGCAAGGTTCCAGGCAAACTCAGTAGCTAATGAGGGCGGGAGCGAAAATGTTAATGCAGGATATGCTTGATATGCAAAGAAACATTTTTTGAGCAGTGAAGTATTTTGGTGAGACGGGATAAGCACACGATCCACGAAGTGGGTGCTCGCAACTGTGTATTCTTATGTCCTCATAAGGATTCCGCTTGCTCCGTAAACTGGGGAGGTCTATGTTTAAAGTTGGGATTGTAGGCGGGACCGGCTATACCGGCGTAGAGTTACTGCGCATTTTGTCTCAGCATCCCGAAGTAAGCATACAAGCGATCACTTCGCGCAAAGAGGTCGGAATGACGGTAGCCGAGTTATTTCCCAACTTGCGCGGACGAGTGTCGCTTAAATTTTGTGATCCGGTCGATGCAGATCTGGACAAATGCGACATGGTGTTCTTTGCCACACCCAACGGTATCGCCATGCAACAGGTCAGATCATTGCTGGATGCAGGAGTGCGGGTGATAGATCTGGCCGCCGATTTCCGTATCAAGGATGTAGCAGCATGGGAAAAATGGTATGGCATGCAGCATGCCTGCCCTGATCTGGTGGCAGAGGCTGTTTATGGTCTACCCGAAATCAACCGCGACAAAATCAAAGATGCACGGCTCATAGCGAATCCTGGCTGTTATCCTACCGCAGTGCAACTGGGTTTCCTGCCTCTGATCGAAGCTGGTATTGTGGACCTGGATCATCTCATCGCCGATGCGAAATCCGGTGTGTCCGGTGCGGGCCGCAATGCGGAGGTACATACATTGTTTGCCGAAGCTTCTGACAACTTCAAAGCCTATGGCGTACCCGGGCACCGCCATCTGCCAGAGATCAGGCAAGGTTTGTCTCATGTGGCAGGTAAACCGATTGGATTGACGTTCGTCCCACACCTCACCCCAATGATCCGAGGCATTCATGCTACGCTCTATGCCAGGCTTACGAAGGATGTCGATTTGCAGGCGCTATACGAAAAACGCTATACCGATGAACCATTTGTTGACGTACTTCCCTTGGGCTCTCATCCCGAAACCCGCTCAGTGCGAGGTTCAAACCTCTGCCGCCTTGCGGTCCACCGCCCGCAAGGCGGCGACACGGCGGTGATACTCTCGGTAACGGACAACCTCGTCAAGGGTGCTGCCGGACAGGCTGTGCAGAACATGAATCTTATGTTCGGCTTGCCAGAGACTCTTGCTATCAACCATGCTCCAATGCTGCCTTAGCGTAGTGTGTTAGAAACATCGGTTTGTCACTACATATAGTAATCACAAAGTACCACATCTTTTCAGTGTGTCGCCGACATAGCGGCGTAAACTGATGATTATGATTAAATTGCCTAAAAGAAGATCTGGTATATTCGCGGCGCGAGTGGCGGTGCGTCCGCAAAGGCCGGTATATTTGCGCTGGCTGGCTATCGCCTTCCTTACCGTACTTGCGTTGGGTCTGTCCTGGGGCATGTACGATGCTGGACGCAAATTTTCCAGTTTTGAAAAAAATGAGATACCTTTTGATTCGGATCGGCTATCCCAGTTGAACAGCCGTCTGCAGCAAAATAATGACGAATTGCGTATGAAGGTAGCTGGACTTGAGCGCCAACTGCAAATGGACCTCGTGGCACGTCAAGACATTATCAAGCATGTCAAAAACCTGGAAGATGAAAATATTCGTTTGAAGGAAGATCTCGCATTTTTCCAGAATCTTGGATCAGTCAGCGGAAAAACCGAACAACGGGTTTCGATCGGTCGTTTAAAGCTCGAGCGAGGTCAGCTGCCGGGAGAATATCGTTACAGCCTGCTGCTGGTACAAGGCGGACAGCGTATTAAGGATTTTCAGGGCAGTCTGGAATTCGTAGTTAATTTCCTGCAGAATGGAGAAAAAATGGTCACGCCTCTTGCCAGCGAAAGCCCGACAAAGACGTTTAACATCAGCTTCAAGTTCTATGAGCGTGTGGAGAGAAGCTTCCGGATGCCCCCAGATGCTATGGTAGAAAGCATGCAGGTGAAAGTATTTGAGAACGGGGTGGCGCAGGCGAGATTAATGCAGACCGTAAATCTGTCTATTTGAAGGAGAGAAGAATGTTCGGAAAAAAAACAGGTAAACCCCAAAACCAGATTGATTCACTTATTGGTACTGGCACCCGTATTGATGGTCATATCAGTTTCAGTGGAGGTTTACGTATAGACGGCCATGTCCGAGGCAATATCACCGCAATGGGGGACAAACCCAGCACTTTAGTCCTGAGCGACCAGGCGATCGTTGAAGGGAAAATCGAGGTTTCTCACGCAGTCATTAATGGCACCGTAGTCGGTGCCATTAATGCAAATGAGTATGTAGAACTACAAGCCAAGGCCAGAATCGTCGGGGATGTCGTTTACAAAACCATGGAAATTCAGCTTGGAGCGTCAATTGATGGCATGTTGCTTCACCAGGATAATGCTCAATCAGACAATAAGGTGGTTACATTGATACCCGCTGCCCATGGTGATTGACCTAAGTGCGGTAGCAGAGGATAATTTTCTTAGCTAATTTTATTTAGGAATTCAATATGAATGCCGTAACGGAGGGAAACCTGATCACAGAAATGCAAGTCCCATTAATCTTTACTGATAGGGCGGCTAGCAAGGTCAGGCAGTTGATTGAAGAAGAAGGAAATAATGATCTAAAGCTGAGAGTATTTGTGGCTGGTGGGGGATGCTCCGGTTTTAAATATGGCTTTACTTTTGATGAGCTAACAAGCGAAGACGATACCGTAATGGAAAAGAACGGAGTGAAACTTCTGATCGACCCGATGAGTTTCCAGTACTTGGCCGGAGCAGAAATTGACTATCAGGAGAATGCCGAGGGCGCTCAATTTATTATCAAGAATCCAGGTGCCTCCAGCACCTGTGGTTGCGGATCCTCGTTTTCCATTTAAGCAATGATGGAATCGTTTTAGAAAAAAGAACCCGCGCTTCCTTTTTTTTGCAGGACAAGTATTAATGTCGCGGTTGAAAGTCCAGGCTCCCGACTTAAGCTGGGTAAATTGCGCCCAGAAGTCTGGCGCCTTTTGCGCCGGTAATCCCAGGAACGTTTCCTGGAAACCCCAGGATAGCCCGTTGCGCCAGCCATGCAAAAGCAAATGCTTCCAGCCAGTCGGCATCAACGCCAAGCCTGTCCGTTAATTCTACTTTCTTGCCACACAGCACTGACCGTAACCGGGCAATCAGTGCTCCATTACGCGCTCCGCCGCCACACAAATAAATTTCCGCTGCATTCGGAAAGTATGTAAACACTGACTCAGCAATTCCTCTGATAGTCAGCTGCAGCAAGGTTGCCTGCACGTCCGCAGGCTTCTCGTCCCCGGATAAGCAACTCTCCAGCCAAGCCAGATTGAATATTTCCCTGCCGGTACTTTTTGGTGGCGGAAGAGAAAAGAATTCAAGTGCAAGGAGTTTTTCAAGTAACTCCGGAATTACTTTGCCGGACGCGGCCCACGCCCCATTTTCATCGTATGTCTTGCCCGTATGACGCAAACACCATGCGTCCATCATTATATTGCCGGGGCCACAGTCAAATCCGGCGACTTCTCCGTTGGGTGCAAGACTGGTGAGATTGGAGATGCCACCGATATTGGCAAGGACACGATGAATTAGCGGATCTCCGAACAAAACCTGATGAAACGCGGGAACCAGAGGCGCACCCTGGCCTCCTGCCGCTACATCACGGCTCCTGAAGTCTGACACTACGGTAATACCGGTGAGCTCAACCAGCAATGCGGAGTTGCACAACTGGATTGTATAGCCCCACTCTCGTTGCGGACAGTGGCGCACGGTCTGCCCGTGACAGCCAATGGCGGCGACGTCCTGCCGTTTAATCCCACTTTCATTAAGTAGACCAACCACAGTCTCTGCATAACGATGGGCAAGTTCGTTGCCCATCATGGCTGCGCGATGCAGCTCATCATGACTTGAATGGTGCAGATCCAGCAATCGACTGCGCAGATCTCTATCGTAGGGCAGATAAAAGGTGTATAGCAGAGACGGCGGTGACGAATTAAGATCCGCTAATACCGCATCGATCCCGTCAAGGCTGGTGCCCGACATGATCCCGATATAGTAAGCGGATTTAAAATCCGGCCGTCGATATACCTTGCTATTTTCCGATACAGGATTAATACAGGGCTAGTCCACGAATGCGAGGTTAGTACCGCGCAACATATCCAATCGAGCCATCAGAGGCTTTGTATAATTGTAGAATACAGCCATATGTTTGGCTGAGACAGGATTAGCGGCCGGCATCGCGACACGCAACGGGTCACGTTGCACACCATTGAAGCGAAATTCATAATGCAGATGTGGGCCTGTAGCCATTCCGGTGGCACCGACATGACCGATTATATCGCCTTGGCTGACACGTTGCCCCTGGCGCAAGCCTTTAGCAAAAGTCGATAGGTGACCATAAACGGTGGAATATTGCCCCTGGTGTTGCAAGATGATGACGTTACCATACCCGCCCTGCCAGCCTGCAACAGCCACTGTTCCATCGGCGGCGGCCTTCACCCGCGTGCCGGTCGGCGCAGCATAATCGATGCCGCTATGAGCACGCCATGTTTTCAGAATCGGATGAAAGCGAGCGCTGGAAAAGCCGGAACTGATGCGAGAAAATTCCAATGGTGAACGAAGGAATGCTTTTCGCAAATTTTTGCCGTCAGGTGCGTAATATCCACTTTCCCCATTTTCCGCCTGGAAATAGACTGCTCGATGCGGTACCCCCTGGTTAACAAACTCCACTGCCAGTACTCGTCCAGCTCTAGCCGGTTCGCCGTTGCCATAAAGTGAATCATATACCACCGTAAAGCGGTCACCCTTGCGTAAATCCCGGTGAAAATCGATGTCCGATGCCAAAATATCGACAATCTGAATGGCAACGCTTTCGGGCACCCCCGCTTTATCCACAGCGGCGAACAGCGAACTGTTTATTACCCCGGATTTCATCTGAATATGAGTCTCCAGATTGGCCGATTTTTCGTTTACTTTGAATGCGCTCCCGCTTTTTTCCATCACCAGTTGCTCACTACCGCCAGGAAAGTAGCGCAATAAAAGCAATTCTCCGGTCGCTGTCGTCTGCACGTGAACGGCCCTGCCTGGCACAAGTTGATGCATGGCTTTCACATCTCTTGCATCGCGAAGAAAAAGGGCTGCGTTCTGGTTATTCACCTCGAGCCGCGAAAGCAGGGTTGCAATTGTGTCACCGCGTTGAACGCTTTCCTGACGCCAGAATGTCATAGGGGCGCCGGAATCGGGAATGATCTCCGGGAGCTCAAGACCGAGGATAACTTCCTCTACCGGCGGCTCCTCCAGCGACGTGTCTGGAGCAATGCCGAAAGCAGCCACCATACCAAAGAGCGGAAAACTCGATAATAGAATTAGCCAACGCAATCGTTTTTTAGTCAGCGCCAGCGGTTTATGCGCTAAAATGCTGTTTTTGTCGCCCAGCATGCTTTCCTCACGGCTTTTGAGAAAATTAAGTTTAACATAAAAATTGCCTGCCACGTCGAGGGTGAGCCAATATGTCAGTTCCAGGCAAAAATATATATTCCTTGCCTGCTGCTTGACCAGAATGCCAACCTGAGCTAGAGAAGAATACCCTGTAGCTATACGCCTTGGTGGGCGTATCAGGTCCCTCTGACTCACTCACTAATTCGGCGGCAAAAGACATCAAAACTTTCTGAACGTTTTACACTGCCTCATGGAGGGCATTTCATGTCCACGGAAGACCTGACGCTTAATCTCTTGGCCTACCACGCTTTTCCCCTCCTCGCATCTGCCGTGAATTTGCGGAAGGAGGCAATCCTTGAGGAATGGGAGGCCGCCGTAGTTCATACGCTACCTGCTGCGGACGCGCTCACCCTGCAGAATCTTCGCGACTCGGTGCCATTGATCCTGCAAGAGATTATCGAAGCATTTTCCTCGGATAAGCCTTTCACTACCCGCGCACTCATGGAAGGCAGCAAAATGCATGGTGAATCCCGTTTTCAAGAAAATTATAATATGCGCGAATTAGTCGTCGAGTATCGGCTGCTGCGTCGAGTCATCATCGAGCAGGTCTCGGAAGTATTGGATGAGCCGCTGGACCTGCAGAGTAACATCGCCCTGAACATGGCGGTGGACACGGCGCTTCAGAGCGGTATCGTTATGTTTACCGAGCATCTGCAGCAGCAAATTAGAACCTCTAGCGAGGTGCGGTCAAAGTATCTTTCGTTTCTATCGCATGATCTTAGAAATCATCTCCACCATGCCATGCTTCACTTGCAGCTTCTTGCCATGAGGCTTGCTAAAATTCCCGAGTACGCCAACAACATAGCAGACCTGGAATCCGTCAAACGTGCAGTACTCCAGACGACCGCCGGGATGGACCGACTGCTGCAATCAGAGCAACTGCGGAAAGAAGAACCTGTTCATCACACGGGGGAATGGGTGGATTTGAGCTTGTTGCTATCTGAAGTAGCTAAACGTTTGGCACACGAAGCCGAGTCCAAGGGACTAGAGCTTGAAGTGGACGTACCGGAGGAAGCGCGGGTAATCAGTGACGAAGGATTGCTGACGCTTGTATTGCAGAACCTGATGGGTAATGCGGTGAAATACAGTTCGAGGGGCAGAGTGAAAATGATGGCTCGAAATAACTCTAATAATGAAGACATCAGTTGGGTGGTGAGCATTAGCGATCAGGGACCAGGTATTGCTTCGGAAAACCTGAGTCATTTGTTTGACGCCTTCCGGCGCGGTGATACGTATGGTAAACCGGGTGTAGGACTGGGACTGTCCATTGCTTCGGAAGCTACTAGACTTCTGGGGGGAAAGTTGGAAATCGAGTCCGAGGTAGGGGTCGGTTCAACTTTCCGGTTACTGCTGCCAAGAAAAAATGAGAGCTAAAGAGGGACCGGATATCTTTTCGGGAATCTTCCGAATTATTTCCTTTCAACACGCTTTGGAGGCATTTTTATCTCATTCAGATACTCATCCCCGCACGTTGCTCATATCAGCTCATGGATAGGTGGCCTTGAGTATTTATTCCTATAAGAAATCGAATAGCTGCTAAAAAGTCAATTCTCCAGGCTTACTGGGCAGTCAATTGTCCGTACTCTGCATCGAATCCGGTAAAATAATTTATTGAAGTGTCAAAGAATACAGTCCGTTCGCAATTAACGATCTCTTTTCTAATCGGCGCCATCACCGTCCTCGGTTTTGCTCCGTTTTATCTTTTTCCCATTCCGGTTTTAACGCTCGCACTGCTGTGCCATTTCTGGCGCACAAGCGCGACACCACGGGCTGCGGCGCTGCTGGGCTTCTTTTTTGGCATGGGCATGTTCAGCGCGGGAGTCACTTGGCTTTACGTATGCCTGCACGATTTCGGGGCGATGCCGATGCCGGCCGCAGTGCTTGCGCTTTTTTTTCTTTGCGCCTATCTCGCATCATTTCCAGCATTGACGGGCTGGGTGCTGAAGAAGCTGAATATCGCCATGCCCATGGTCTGGTCACTGGCTGCGGGCGCGTTATGGGGATTATCCGACTGGCTGCGCAGCGTATTGTTCACTGGTTTTCCCTGGCTGACGCTGGGCTACTCGCAGGCACCGGCCAGTCCTCTGGCAGGTTACGCTGCCGTGCTGGGAGTTTACGGTGTCTCGCTGATTCTGGTTTTAAGCGCGGCACTGATGTGTCTATCTTACGAAAAAGAATTTCGCAAATTACGCTATCTTCTGCCTCTGTTAGTGATCTGGATTACCGGTTTCGGTTTACAGCATATCCGCTGGACTGAACCACAAGGCGAACCGGTAACGGTCAGCCTATTGCAAGGAAATATCTCGCAGGATTTGAAATGGCTAGATGACCAACTGGCCACCTCCATGGATACATACGCCAGGCTCGCGCAGGAAAGCAGCAGCCGTCTGATTATCACGCCTGAAATTTCAGTGCCACTGAACCGTGACGTAGTACCGTCAAGTTATCTGGCGCAACTTGCCACTCATGCCAGACGGAATAATGGAGATATTCTTATCGGCATGGTTGAAGTGCCTGGCGGAGGCAGCGAATACTACAACACCATGTTCAGTTTTGGCACATCTCCGGAGCAGAGCTACCGGAAATATCATCTGGTACCGTTTGGCGAATTTATACCTCTCAAACCGGTATTCGGATGGATCATCAACGTATTGAAGATTCCGTTATCAGACTTTTCGCGAGGCGGGCTGGACCAGCAACCCATGAATCTGGCCGGGCAGAAAGTGGCGGTGAATATTTGTTATGAAGATGTATTTGGAGAGGAAATAATCAAGCAATTGCCCCAGGCCACTTTACTCGCAAACGTCAGCAATGATGCCTGGTTTGGGCGATCCATTGGCCCACGGCAGCACTTGCAGATTTCACAAATGCGCGCGCTGGAAACCGGCCGCTACATGCTCCGCGCCACCAATACCGGCGTGACCGCCATCATTAATGAACGTGGCAGGGTATTACAAGAAGCCGAAGTATTTACCACAACCGCCCTGAACGGTATGGCACAGGGATATACCGGTGCTACGCCCTATGTCCGCTTTGGCAATAGTCTGGTATTGGGGCTTGCAGGGTTGTTGCTGTTCATCAGTTTGCTGCCGATTTTTCGCGGCACACACAAAAACCTGTAAAATCCCCGCGGATATGGTTGTTAACCCTACCCGCAATTAGCTCAGGCATTTTCATGCTCACATTCCAGGAAATTATCCTTGCCCTGCAACGCTACTGGGACAAACAGGGTTGCGCGCTGCTCCAATCCTACGACATGGAAGTGGGTGCAGGTACCTCGCACACTGCTACCTTTTTACGCGCGCTTGGCCCGGAACCCTGGAGAGCTGCGTACGTGCAGCCTACGCGCCGTCCGAAAGATGGACGCTATGGCGAAAACCCCAATCGCTTGCAGCATTACTACCAATTTCAGGCCGTGCTGAAACCCGCTCCCGCCGATATTCTGGAACTATACCTTGGGTCGCTGGAAGAGCTCGGCTTTGATCTGAAACAAAACGATATTCGCTTCGTCGAGGATGATTGGGAAAATCCGACACTGGGTGCCTGGGGCTTGGGCTGGGAAGTATGGCTGAACGGCATGGAGGTAACACAGTTCACTTATTTTCAGCAGGTTGGCGGCATAAATTGCAAGCCGATCACAGGCGAAATAACTTATGGTCTGGAACGGCTTGCGATGTACTTGCAAGGCGTGGAAAACGTGTTCGATCTAGTATGGACAAAAGGGCTTTCTTACCGTGATGTATATCATCAGAGCGAGGTCGAGCAATCGGCCTACAACTTCGAGCACAGCGACGTGCATTTTTTGCTCAGCGCCTTTGACAATCATGAAAAACAAGCCAAATACCTGATGGAAAACGGATTGGCATTCCCTGCGTACGAACAAGTGCTGAAAACCGCTCACACTTTCAATCTTCTGGACGCACGCGGTGCGATTTCCGTTACGGAACGCGCTACTTATATCGGGCGAATTCGCAATCTCGCACGTAGCGTCGCGCAAGCGTATTACGAGAGTCGCCAGCGCCTGGACTTTCCGATGGCCCCGCGCGAGTGGGTCGCGCAATTGATGGAGAGGGTCACTTGAGTAACGCAACCAGAAATCTGCTCGTTGAATTGCTCGTTGAGGAGTTGCCGCCAAAGTCGCTGAAGCAATTGGGTGAATCATTTGGAACGCTCCTGTTTGAAGGGTTGCAGAAACTTCACAATCTTGACGGCGGCGCGCAGCTGACAACCTTTGCATCTCCCAGACGGCTTGCAGCGCATATCACCGGCGTCTTTGAAATAGCCGTACAGAAGGCTCAGCGGGTAAAACTCATGCCAGTTTCGGTCGGAATGGGTGTAGACGGAGAATACACGCAAGCATTCCGGAAAAAATTGCAGCAAAGCTGCGGATACCCGGATGAAGTATCCCCTAGGGTTCTCAAGGAACGAATCTCCCGTGATTTTGACGGAAAAACAGAGTTCCTGTTCCACACTGATGTGGCGGTAGAGCTACCGCTTTCCGTGAACTTGCAGCATGTGCTTCATCATTCAATCGAAAAACTGCCGATTGCCAAGGTAATGACTTATCAACTCGCCGACGGCTGGAGCAGCGTGAATTTCGTGCGTCCCGTGCATGGACTGGTTGCGCTGCATGGCTCTGAGATTGTACCAATGGTTTCAGTGCTGGGATTGACTGCCGGAAACAAGACGCAGGGCCATCGCTTCGAAGCCAGCGTGAATCCGATAGTACTGAAGGATGCCAACAGTTACGCGCAGCAATTGGAAGCCGAAGGTGCGGTCATCGCAAGCTTTGCGGCGCGCCGCGCCGAAATTGTCCGGCAGCTTAACGCTGTCTCTGCCGAAGAAGGCTTAAAACCAGTGGAAGACGAAGCACTGCTGGATGAAGTAACTGCGCTGGTCGAGCGACCGAATGTTCTGGTTGGGAAGTTTGATAGCGCATTCCTTGAGATACCCCAAGAATGTCTGATTCTGACCATGAAGGCAAATCAAAAATATTTCCCGCTTCTGGACACAAACGGCAAGCTCTCCCACCAATTCCTGATCGTTTCCAACATCCGTCCGGTGAATGCCAGCCAGGTAGTTGCCGGAAACGAGCGCGTGCTGCGCTCACGTCTGGCGGATGCGAAATTCTTCTTCGATCAGGATTGCAAGAAATCGCTGTATTCGCGTGTTGCCGGTTTAGATAAGGTCGTTTATCACAACAAGCTCGGTACGCAGGCCGAGCGCGTGGAACGGATTTGGGCAATCGCGCAGCAGATTGGTTTGCGATTGAGCGGTAACGAACTTGCGGCACAGGCGGGCGAAGCGGCGATGCTATCCAAAGCAGACCTGCTTACTAATATGGTGGGCGAATTCCCGGAGCTGCAAGGCATCATGGGACGCTATTATGCCAAGCACGACGGGCTGTCGGACGACATTGCATTGGCCATCGAAGATCACTACAAACCCCGCTTTGCGGGAGATAAGTTGCCAGGTAATATGGTCGGGATCTGTGTCGCGCTGGCGGATAAACTGGAAATACTGGTCGGCATGTTCGGTATTGGGAAAATCCCGACAGGAGACAAGGACCCATTTGCGTTGCGTCGTCACGCCTTAGGCATAACTCGTATGCTGATAGAAAAGAAGCTCGAAATTTCTCTGGAAGAAATGATCAGAATTTCTAGCGGGGTATTCGATAGCAGGATTAATTTTGGTGATGCCGAGTCTTATCAATTGCTCAATTTCATCTATGAAAGAATGTCCAGTCAACTGCGCGAACAAGGCTACTCAGCACAACAAATTGAGGCAGTCCTTGCAAAACGGCCACAATTTTTGAACGAAATTTCTCAGCGTCTTGCAGCCGTCCGTGCCTTTTCTGCTTTGCCCGAAGCTGAAAGCCTCGCTGCCGCGAACAAACGGGTCAGCAATATTTTGAAGAAGGTTGAAGGTATAGTCAGCGGTGAGGTCAATGCCGGTCTGTTGCAGGAGCCTGCCGAGCAGGCGCTGCATGCTGCGCTCAACGTGGTGATACCCAGAGCGGATGCCGCTTTTAAACTTGGAGAATTCAGCTTAGCTCTGCAAGAACTTGCAGCATTGAAAACTCCGGTTGACGCATTCTTTGACAACGTGATGGTAAATACTGAAGACCCCGTTTTGCGCGTCAATCGTCTTGCTCTATTGGCCCAGTTGCAGCAGGCCATGAATCGCGTAGCCGATATTTCAAAGTTGGCTGCCTAAGATGAAGTTGATTATCCTCGACCGTGACGGCGTCATCAATTATGACAGTGACGCTTTCATCAAGACACCAGATGAATGGAAGCCCATTCCCGGCAGCCTGGAAGCGATTGCGCATCTCACCCAGATCGGTTATCGGGTAGTGGTCGCCACCAATCAGTCCGGCATCGGCCGAGGCCTGCTTGACATGGCGGCGCTCAATGCGATCAATGACAAGATGTGGAAAGCGGCGAACCAGGCTGGCGGGCGCATTGATGCGATGTTTTTCTGTCCTCATACCTGCACGGACAAGTGTGATTGCCGCAAGCCTGCAACCGGGATGTTCAAAGAAATCTCGCAGCGCTTTGGTCTGGCGCTGAATGGCGTACCCGCAATCGGTGATTCCTTGCGTGATTTGCAGGCCGCGACTGCGGTAGATGCAATTCCGGTTCTCGTGCTGACCGGCAAGGGCAAAAAAACAAAAGCAGAAGGTGGACTGCCGGAAAATACCCAAATATTCCCTGACCTTGCAGCAGCCGTTGATGCACTGGCAGAATGAACAGAACCCTGCCCGTGCTGCGCTCAACGCTATATAGTCTGTTACAGCTCGTTATCACTCCGTTTTATTTCCTGATTATATTCGCCTCGTTTCCGCTGCCTCCCCTCAGCCGCTATCGCATCACGTCTGGCTGGGCGCATCTGATGCTGTTTCTGCTGCGCGTTATCTGTGGCATACAGTATCGCGTTATTGGTACGGAGCACATTCCCAAAACGCCCAGTATCATATTGTCCAAACATCAATCGGCATGGGAAACCCTCGCATTTCAGCAGATCTTTCCACCACAGGTATGGGTGCTAAAAAAAGAGCTGTTGCGCGTTCCGTTTTTTGGTTGGGGATTGGCAATGAACAGTCCCATCGCGATCGATCGCAGCTCGGGCAAGGCGGCACTGAAACAAATCGTCGAACAAGGAAAAGACCGGCTGAAACAAGGATTCTGGATAGTGATTTTTCCGGAGGGCACGCGCATTGCGCCGGGACAAAAAGGCAAATACCACATTGGCGGCGCATGGCTCGCCACACACACCGGTGTACCGGTAGTCCCGGTGGCGCACAATGCGGGAGAGTTCTGGGGCAGAAATGCGTTTATCAAGAACCCCGGCACGATCACAGTGAGCATCGGCGCGCCGATAGATCCTGCTGGAATGGAGACCGGCGATCTCAATGCGAAAGTGGAAGCCTGGATCGAGGCAGAGATGATCCACGTCGGCGATCAGAATCAGAGAAAATATGACGATGTTAAAGAACCTGTTTCAGTTCGAGGATAGGCGAACAGCGCCCGCGTGCGAAACTCGCTGTGTCAGTCTGAACGGCAAGGAAATCGCTTATACGCTCAAGCGCTGCAGACGAAGAACCATCGGCATGAAAATAGACAGCGATGGCTTAACCGTTCGTATTCCGTCCAGAGAATCACTACGCTGGGTTGAATCGGTGTTGAGAGACAAAGCCGATTGGATAGTAAAAAAACTCGACGAATGGGAAAACAAAAAATCGAGCAGGCTGGCGTGGGAAGAAGAGTCAATTTTCCCACTGCTGGGAGAACCTTGGCAGTTGGCCGCCACGGGTACTGGAGTTATGCGAATGACTCGAGCAACGGTAAAGGGCGGAGTTAAGGAAAGACAGCTGAAATTGCCGTTGCCATCCGTACTGACCACCCAGCAAATCGAAGAAATTGTGATGGAATGGTACCGTGATCGAGCGCTGACCTGTTTCAGCGAACGCATCGCATTCTATGCGGATAAGCTCGGGGTTGCGCGGCCGCAGTTGCGGCTATCGCGCGCCAAAACCCTTTGGGGCAGCTGCAATTCGCGCGGCGTGGTCCATCTCCACTGGCGATTGATCCAGATGCCGCTCAATCTGGTGGATTATGTGGTAGCACACGAATTGTCGCATCTTATCGAGATGAATCATTCGCCGGCATTCTGGCAAACGGTTGGACGTGTTTATCCGGATTATCTGACAGCGAGAAAGCAATTGAAGAAGCTTGGGTGATGTGCGGTGTCCCAATATGGACGTCCTGCAAAAGCCATGTGCGTTTATTTGAGCAGGGAACCTTTGTGTTAGTATTTCAATTCATTGTCCGGTATCGTTCCATGCGTAAGTTTTGCACTGCTTCCCTATTGATCTTGCTGCTTGGCGCCTGCGGCCTGAAGGCGCCTCTCTATCTCCCGCAGGAGCAGCTCCCGCAAAAATCGCAACAATCTCAGGATTCAGAGAAAAAGAAGTGAGCGGTTTTCCATGGTTTGATTATCGCAACGCCAGGCTACACGGTGAGTCGGTTCGGCTGGATGACATTGCACGGCAGTTCGGCACGCCTTGTTATGTTTATTCACGCGCGGCGCTTGTTGCCGCTTACGGGGAATTCGACGCCGCTTTTGCCGGACGCGACCACTTGGTGTGCTATGCAGTCAAAGCCAATTCCAATCTGGCCATTCTCAATTTATTTGCGCGTCTCGGTAGCGGCTTCGATATTGTTTCCGGGGGCGAACTCCAGCGGGTGCTGAAAGCGGGTGGGGATCCGCAAAAAGTGGTATTTTCGGGAGTGGGCAAACAGCCGGACGAAATGCGGGCGGCGCTTGCCGCGGGGATACTCTGTTTCAACGTGGAATCGGAAGCGGAGCTGGCCGTGCTGGACGGAGTGGCGGGCGAGATGAATAAAATCGCGCCAGTAAGCCTGCGGGTCAACCCCGATGTAGACGCCAGAACCCACCCTTATATTTCCACCGGTCTCAAGGAAAACAAGTTTGGTATTCCATTCGACGAAGCGGAGAAGCTTTATGACTCCGCACAAAAATTTGCCAACTTGCGCATAAGCGGACTGGATTGCCACATCGGCTCACAATTGACCGAACTTGGTCCCTTTGTCGAAGCTTGCAGGAAAATACTTGACCTGTTGATTCGCCTCGAAACGCAGGGACTCACAATCGATCATTTGGATTTGGGCGGCGGTCTCGGAATTCGCTATGCGGGAGAAAACCCGCCAACGGCGCAAGACTATGTCGCAGCATTGTGTACCGCGGTTGGCCGGCGTAACCAGCGTATCCTGATCGAGCCTGGCCGCGCGCTGGTGGGAAATGCCGGTGTATTGCTTACGCGTGTCGAGTATCTAAAACATACCCCGCATCGGGATTTCGCCATCGTGGACGCGGCCATGAATGACTTGATGCGTCCGGCGCTATATGACGCCTACCATGAGATCCTGCCGGTTATTATGAATGGCGGCGACAATAAAATTTATCAGGTTGTGGGCCCCGTTTGTGAAACGGGCGATTTTCTGGGGCATGACCGACAGCTGGCATTATCGCAGGGCGACTTGCTCGCCATCATGTCCGCCGGAGCCTATGGCATGAGCATGAGTTCAAATTATAATACCCGGCCCCGCGCCGCCGAGGTCATGGTGGACGGTAACCTTGTACATCTTATTCGCGAACGCGAATCCTTGGAACAACTGATTGCTGGCGAGAAAATTCTGCCCTAAGGCTACACCAGAAAAACGGTGGCGAGTCCCAGGAAAATAAAAAAACCTCCGCTGTCGGTAACGGCGGTAATCATCACGCTGGAACCCGCTGCCGGGTCACGGCCAAGCTTATGCAAGGTCAGCGGGATCAGTACACCCAATAGCGCCGCCAGCAGCAAATTCAACATCATTGCCAGTGTCATCACCAGGCCAAGAGAAACACTGTGATAAATGAGAAAGGCAAATAATCCGACAACGCTACCCCATACCAGGCCGTTCACCGCGCTCACGCCAATTTCCTTGGCGAACAGTTTGCGTGCATTGCCTGGGTTGAGCTGCCCCAAAGCAAGTGCGCGCACAATCATCGTAATTGTCTGATTGCCGGAATTACCGCCGATGCCGGCAATAATGGGCATCAGTGCCGCCAATGCAACCAGTTTCTCGATTGAATCTTCAAATACACCAATCACGCGCGACGCAATAAACGCAGTAACCAGATTGATGGCCAGCCAGGTCCAGCGGTTCTTCAAGCTTTTCCATACTGGCGCGAACAAATCTTCTTCTTCCCGCAACCCTGCCAGATTCAGCGCCTCGCTTTCTGCTTGCTCGCGGATGAAATCCATGACCGCGTTGACGGTAACGCGTCCCACCAATTTTTCTTCCGCATTTACCACTGAAGCGGAAACAAGGTCATAGCGCTCGAATGCCTGTGCCGCCTGATGCGCATTGTCATACGGGTGAAGCTTCACTATTTCCGTGGTCATCACCGATCCCACTGTGGCATCGGGGTCGCTGACCAGGAGCCGGTTCACCGGCAGCACTCCTTTGAGATGCTCGTTCCGGTCCACCACGAACAATTGATCGGTGTGGTCAGGCAGCTCATCCAAACGACGCAGATAACGCAGCACTACTTCCAGCGTCACGTCCTCGCGAATGGTCACCACGTCGAAATCCATCAGCGCGCCAACCGCATCTTCCGGATAGGACATGGCAGCACGCAACTGCTCACGCTCCTCCATCGGCAGCGACTGGAACACATCATCAATGACGTCACGCGGCAAATCTGGCGCAAGATCGGCGATCTCGTCGGCATCGAGCTGCCCCGTCGCCGCCAACATTTCGCCACTATCCATCGTGGCGATAAGTGTTTCGCGAACAGCATCCGAAACTTCCAGAAGAATCTCGCCGTCACGCTCCGCCTTAACCAGCTCCCAGATCATAAGACGATCTTCGAGAGGCATGGCTTCCAGAATATGGGCAACGTCGGCAGGGTGGAGCTTGTCGAGCAGGTTTTGCAGTTCCGCCAGATTCTGTTTATGCACTAAGGCTTCGACTAACTCCTGGCGCGGCATCTTCTGGGTATGCACGAGGCCTTCCACCAACTTGTGTTTGTGCAATAAATGGGTCAGCCGCTGCAAGTTCTCTTGCAGATCTTCAGTTTCCCTGAGGTTATTTGCTTTGGTCATAGCTGATCGCTCTAGTGTAGTGCGTCAGAAAGATCGCTACGCCCTACCTGGTTTCATTATTTGAAGCTGTCATATACCGATATTTCTGACGCACTACACTATTGACGCGATAGGATTTGCCTGTATATGGGGAAAATCAGAAGGCGGGACGAATATTATGACAGGGAGGATGGGGAACGGAAAGAGTGCATCATCTTGCCGGGCTGAATTGCCGGCGAGTCACGGAATCTGTGTCGAAGCCATTCGATTGAGAATGATATCAGTTTTTCTCAATAACCACGGTGTATTGCGATTGCGATCGTAAAAACGTGGGTTGGGAACCATGGCAGCGAGTTGAGCGGCTTGTTCCGCAGTGACGGAGGAAGTAGAGACTCCATAGTAGTAACGCATGGCAGCCTCCGCACCAAAGATTCCGTTTCCCCACTCAATCACATTCAGATAGATTTCCAGAATGCGGCGTTTGGACATCACATTTTCCAGCATCAGCGTGATGATGGCTTCTTCGATTTTGCGCCATGGTGTTTTTTTGTCGGAGAGGAACAGATTTTTGGCAAGCTGCTGGCTGATGGTTGAGCCACCCGCAACCAGCCTGCCCTTTTTCAGGTTTTTTTCGTAGGCTTTCTGGATAGCATCGAAATCAAATCCTTCATGCTCCAGAAACTTACCATCCTCGGCAGCGATGATTGCTCGCTTCAGATTGTGAGAAATTCGCTCGTACGGTACCCATTTTGTACGCAATACTGCAGCAGGATTTTTTTGTCGTAATACATCTAATCGGGCCTGCATGAACGCGCTGGTGGTAGGATCGTAGAAGTTCCAAAACACAACATGGCCGAGAATCCACATCTGATAAGCCAATATTATGCCAATAAAAAGCGAAAGAATGCGCCAGAGCCAGCGCTTGATAAACTTCTCCATGCGTTTCTCACATACACGCTTTTTGACTTCTACGCATATGATCGCAGCATTTCAATCACTGGATCCGTTCTCGGCCTTATTCCCCGCCAAAGGAAAAATGATTCCGCTGCCTGTTCCACCAGCATACCGATGCCATCAGCCAGACGCTGTGCGCCTTGTTTCCTGGCGAATTGCAGAAAAGGGGTGCGTCCATCACCATACATCATGTCATAGGCCAGCGATTCGACAGCAAAAATACCGGGGGGCAATGGCGGCAGCTTGCCATTCAGACCGGCGGAAGTGGCGTTAATAATGAGATCAAATTTTTCTCCGCAAATGTCAGTGTAATCACCGGATACAATGTTTCCGTAACAAGAAAATTGTTGTTGTAATTCATGCGCTTTTTGTTTGGTACGATTGGCGATTGCAAGGACGCGCGGTTCGTGTTCCAGTAGTGGCAGCACTACACCTCGTGCCGCTCCGCCCGCACCCATCAGCAATATCCGCTTTGCGGTAAGGGAAAATTCCAGATTGCTCATGATGTCGCGAACCAATCCCGCGCCATCAGTGTTATCGCCGAGAATTCCATTTGCACTGAATACGAGCGTGTTTACAGCTTGGGCGGCACCAGCTCGCTCAGTCAAACGGCTCGAAATCTTACAGGCTTCCAGCTTGAACGGGACCGTCACGTTCACACCCTTACCGCCACGCTGCCGGAAAATTGCCACCGTTGCAGCAAAAGCATCCATCGGTGCAAGTATCGCTTCATATTGCATATTCTCGCCCGTCTGACGGGAAAACTCAGCATGAATCAACGGTGATTTACTGTGAGCGACGGGGTTGCCGATGACGGCATAAAAATCAACCATAAGCGCAGTGGTTAATAAAGTAGTACAGCAATGTCAAGCAACAATACGACCTGGATCTGCATTAAGAAAACTCTGAATAGTCCCCGAGCTTGCCCACGACACGCTCCCACAGAGGACACGTCCAGAAGGTCCTGATTATTGGCTCGTCAGCTCGTCCGAGCGAGTAAATGCCCAGGTACGGGTAATGTGCAGGACATCAGTATCTCGACTGATGTCGGGTGGAAAGGGAGAAAATCCATTTTGCCCCGCCAGTTTAACGATGCGTATCGCCGCTTCATCCAGAATTTTTTCCCCTGATGAGCGGTTTATTTCAAGCGACTCCAGGCTACCATCGGACCTAATGCCAACGGTGAGCTGCAAGTTACCATAACGTTTTTCCCTTCTCGCTGCTTCAGGATAATTCAGGTTGCCGATCCGCTCCACTTTGATACGCCAGTCTTCGACATAACGGGCAAAGCGATATTCCTGTGTGCGGGCACCGATGAATCTCCTTTTTGGACGCTTTTGATAAGCCTCATAATCCCGGGCAGTCTGTGCTTCCAGGCGAGCGATTTCGAGACCGCGCTGAACCAGGTCGGTGGAATCCGTAACGTTATGATTCTGTTCGAATGGCTCCGAATGGGGCTTGGCCTGATAGGTGGCTTGATCGCTATCGATCGCAGTCATCAGGCTCTTTGCCTCCTGTTCAAGTTGGTCCGTTTTTTGCGTAGCTGTGGCTGCCTCGTCTGCGTGCTTATATTCCTTCGGGAGGGGAAAAGGCGCCTTGGCCCGGCGGTTGTTATCCGTGTTTCCGCCACCGTCGAGGTTAGCCTGCGCCAGCGCATCCGCATTGCGCGGTTTCGACGCGGATTTACTGTTGACCAGCACCACTTCCAATGATGCGGCGGTGTTGTCTATTTTTGGAAGCGGAAGCTTGAAAGTAATACCAAACAACACAACCGCGTGAAAAATCACCGATATCAATATTGCCACGTTTAGACGTGACGATGGAGTTAACAGCCAGTCGCGGGATGTGGCTGAATTAAAATCCGATATATTTGAAGTGGCGCTCAATGTGCTAAAGCGTATGAAAATTAAGCGGGAGAATGTTTAGAACCTCTGAATAAATCTCATGCATTGTAAAACAACAACGATGTACTCATCACACGGATGACAACCAAATTTTATGCTTCCAGTTTACGCAGGAATTTTGTGCTGAAAGTGAGCTCCAGCAAATCAACCTGAGAAATCTCCACTTCAATATTCGTTTCTGGCGGCACTTCCGGTAATGAGGCTACCCTCGCCACCAATGGAAGGTGGTCCAGTTTCACAAGGTTCTCCTTGATTACCTGCGCACCAGTTGTATTGATATTTTCCTGCAGCAGCCAGCGCAGACACCAGTAGCGCTCCATGCTGCGCTGAAAATCTGCGTAAACCTCATAAGCCGCTTCGAAATCGCGCATCGACGTCCGTAGACTTTCGCTTTCCCTGGTATAAGGCGGGACTTCTCTGCGCAACAGCGCAACCAGTTGTCGTTGATTAATGAAATCCACATAGCGGCGCATTGGCGAACTGATCCAGGCATATTGTGAAACGCCCAGACCCTGATGCGGCGCGGGAGAAGTGCTTATTCTGACCTTGCCGCCACCCTGGCTGCGATAGATGCCCGCGATACCACTGTCAGCCAGTTGCTTACCCCATATAGTATTAACATAAATCATAAGCTCCGATACGACTTTATCAATCGGTGAACCCCGCCGGCGCTCGCTAATGGTAACGCGATCATTCTCGACGTTAAAGCTATAGTCGATTTTCTCGTTATTGCTATCGTTGGTCTTACCGCGGAACGCTTCCATCTTGCAGGCAAAATTCCACAGTGCCACCAACTCCTTGCCAAAAGGATAGTCAAGATTTCCTGCAGCCAGGGTATCTTCGTTAAAGTGCTCCTCCAGCGCGTCGTGCCTGAGATTAGCCGCAACCTGCACCCTTTCGACACGACTGTTCGTGGCAATGACGGTAAAGTCGTCTGCCACGTCGAGATACATTGAAAGCGCTGGGCATAACCGCTCTTCGCCCAATGTATAGTGGTGTATCACGGCTTCCGGCAGCATCGTGATTTTTTTCCCCGGAAGGTATATGGTAGAGAGACGCTGTGCCACCACCGTGTCCAGAAAAGAGCCCGGCGTAATTCCCAAAGTAGGAACGGCAATATGGATACCGATGCGAAAACTGCCCAGAGTCAGCGGTGTGATCGAAAAAGCATCGTCAATTTCGGTGGTGGCGGCATCATCTATACTGAAGGCGGCTACATTCGCTATGGGTAAATCTATAGGGTCTTGCAATCCGTCGCTCGTATCGAGTGCGCCAAAGCCTGTTCCTTCGGGAAAATGCTCTAACAGGAATCGGTTGATATGGTAATCACACGTAGACGATATCGCACCACACTTTTCCAGCAGTCTGGGAACGCTCAGTTTGGTTGCTGCGCAAGCGGCATCGAGTGCTTTCCACTCGACCGTGCTCTTGTCGGGCCGGTAGAGTAGATTGACGAGCAAAGGCCTGAATTCTTCTGGCAGGGTAAACGTGTTCAGTAACTGCACATAACGTATCTGCTGTTCCGCCTGGCGACGCTTTTTTTCGTGACTGGCAAGCGCCGCTTCAAGCGCTTTCGATGGTGCCGCCTTGTAACGTCCCCGGCCCTTTTTGTAGAAATACATCGGTGCGCTATGCAATCGGATCAGCACAGCCGCCGCTTCCTCGGGGCTGGCTACGTGACCAAAGTAATCTGCGGCCAGCACGTCGCTAGCAAACTCGGCCTCGCTCTCGCAGCACTCCCAAAGAAAATTCGGATCCAGGCCATCCGCCGTTTTTTGCGCAAGATCCATAAATTCAGATAGGGGAGGTGCGTCAAACCGCAGCAGTACCGAAGCCGCTTTTATTTTGGCACGCTTGCCATGGGGCGCCTCCACTTGAAGTGAAGTCGTATTGTCGGCAAGGACAGCGCCTACTTTGAAGGTACCTTCCTCTTCGTAAAAAACATTCATAAAATGGTTTTTGCGGGCGCGGCCGGTAGTAATGATAAAAGTCGCGAACGGATATAAGGTTTGGTTAGTGTCAACTGGTGAATTATAGCCCGAAACACACTTGCGACGAGACGAAGCTTGTCTTCTCGATGAGAGCATACCGCCTGACAGATATTTAGCAGGAATCGACTATAATAATTTTAATAAGAATTGCATACTCGCCATAAGGGGGCACTATGAACCAGTTTTCAAACGCGCTGAAAATACCGCTTACATTTTTTATTCCCTTTTTAATTCTTATGATCGCACTCTTGCCCGCCTGTGCGGCACTTCGCGACACCGATCCGGATCGCGGCGCTGCGACAGTCAAGCAGGATGTTTTTGGCGACCATTTCACAACAGTCGAATATCTTCCTCAGAATTGGGCGCCCGCCGATAGTCTCTGGTTCTATACGGTCACCCAGGGATCGAACATGATGCCCTACGATTTTTTTCTTACATTGGAGCAGGTAGGCAAGACCGAACCGTTTCGATCCAATGAAAACATGAACTTTTACCGGTACTTGCCGCAGAAAGCCACTTCCAGTAATCCCGATGGGCTACCGGTTGGTTTTGTCAAGGATACCTATAAGGGCAAGGATTACATTGGCGTGACATGCGCCGCCTGCCATACCGCGCAACTGAACTATCAGGGCAAAGGCATACGCATTGACGGCGGACCGGCAATCGCTGATATGGAAGGTTTCATGAGAGACCTGGTCAAGGCGCTACGGATCACCCAGAACGATGATGAGGTTAAAAAGCGTTTTGTTCAGAATGTATTGGCCAAAGGTAGGTATAAAACAGAAGCCGAAGTACTTGCCGACCTTGACGGATATGAAAAGCGCCTAGCGAATTACATAACGATCAATTACAGTACGACCCACTATGGCTATGGACGGTTGGACGCTTTCGGGCGCATATACAATCGGGTGCTGGAACACATCATAAGTGTAAAAGAGCTTAATGAACTGCTGCGGGACCCAAGGATAATGGGAGATCGAGCCCTGACCGAAGCACAGCTGAAATCAATGACAGATAAAACGAGTAGCGTCCTTAGCGGTGCTCAGCGTGATCAGTTGTCGCAAGATATCGTTACCCAACTGACTGAGGATAAGGGAGGAAAAGAGCTCGGAACCCTACGCAAAAAAATATTCAATCCCGCAAATGCGCCGGTCAGTTATCCATTCCTATGGGACACCCCGCAACATGACTATGTACAGTGGAATGGGCTCACCGAGAATGCCGGGTTAAAGGCCATCGCCCGCAATGCGGGGGAGGCCATCGGAGTTTTTGGCACACTTGACTGGACGGAACGAGACGGTTTTTCGCTACCCTCGTTGATTACGGGACAGGGGCTCTTTGGCAAACATATCAGCTTCGACTCTTCGGTGAATGTCATGAACTTGCGCCGTATCGAAGCCCGTCTCTGGAATTTGCAATCCCCGGAATGGCCCCAGGATATTCTTGGCCATTTCGATGAAAAACGCCTGACAAACGGAAGATCTCTGTTCAATAAACATTGCGTAAGCTGCCATGCAAGAATAGTCCGCAACGATCCGGACCGCCGCGTCGTGGCACATATGTCGAGCGCCAGCGATGCCGGAACCGATACCCAGATGGCGCACAACGCAGTAACTTACCAGGGTTTTTCAGGTATTCTGCGTAACCAGTACGTGAACTTGGGTGTGGGTGACGTTCTGCTTGATCGCAAAGCGGCGGTTGCGGCTCTGCTTACAAAAGCGACCGTCGGTGTCGTCGCGACGCCAGAACCGGACAAGTGGTTCCTGCAACGCTGGGCCGAGTGGGCTTATAACCTGGCAACCGGGTTTCGCGACAACCAGATCAAAGCATCCATGAAGCAGGGGGACTATGACCCGGACACGACCGCCAATCCGGTGGCTTCGCTGAGCGCATATAAGGCACGCCCCTTGAACGGGATCTGGGCGACAGCGCCTTATCTGCATAATGGCTCGGTGCCCACCCTCTACGATTTGTTGCTTCCCAAGAAACGTCCGGGAGATCCGGAAGACGGCGAATACCGGCCTGACGAGTTTGAAGTGGGGTCGCGCGAATTCGACCCGATCAAGGTTGGCTTGAAAAGCAGTGGTTACGGAGGCTTCATCTTCAGCACGAAGGGTATTAAGGATGATATGGGAGGATATACCAAGGGAAACAGCAATGCAGGGCACGAGTATGGAGCCAGACGCGTGGCTAACGAAGCTGACGGGCGTGTAGACCCAAAAATCCGGGAACTCTGTGCAAACGAGCAGATTAAGGATACCGATCTGGATGCATCTATCAAAGAAAAATGCCTGGGCCCCATGTCCAGGCAGGATCGGTTCGACTTGCTGGAATACTTGAAAACATTGTGAGTTGAACCTCACACATCATTATTTAAAACTCTAACAAAGGAGCTACCGATGAGCACAAGTCATTACCTGGAGAAATATGATGCCGCTGCCGATGCAGATAAATCTCCATTGGTGCGCCGCTGGATTGATACAGAGCCTCTGCCGTTTTTTAAAGAGTTGCGTGAAAAGCGCCCCATTCTGGTGACACCAAAATTTACCTTGGTCACGCGCTTCGACGACGTCAGGGAAGTGCTGCACATGCCCAAGGTGTTTACGGTTGAACCCTATGCTCCAAAAATGGGTGATTACCTTATGATGCATGACGACGACGCGCTGCATACGCGCGAGAAATCGCTGATGCAATGCATGCTGAATCGTGATGACCTACCGGCGGTTCGTACCATGGTGGCGAACGTCTCCAAGGATATACTCGACACCGCCAACGGCAACATTGAAATAGTCAACAGTTACTGCCGCATGGTGCCCGCGACCCTGGTACGAGAGTATTTCGGGCTTACCGGAGCCAAACGAAGTGATTTAATTGAGTGGTCCTACTGGAACCAATATGACACTTTCCATAATCAGCCTTTCGACTTGTTGCCACAAGAAAAATATCAATACATTGTTGATCGTCACAACGAAACTTCCAAAAAACTCGGTCAATTCATAGTCGAGCTTATTGCTCGCCGTACTTTGCAAGTAAAAGCCGAGGAAATAGTGCATTCAACCATCGTGCGGCTGGACGACGATATCGTAACAAGAATGCTGCGAACGGATTACCCGAAGCAATTGGATTTTGACATCAAGCGCTTGGGAATTAATGCCGGCGGTCTTTTGATTGGCGCAATTGAAACCACTTCGCAAGCAGTTGCCCAGGTCGTCCAGTATCTTCTGGACCGTCCGGAATGGCTTGCGGAAGCAAATACCGCTGCTCAGCAGGATAAGCCTGATGAATTCGATGGCATCGTTTGGGAGGCGTTGCGCTTTGTGCCCATCACCCCCTATTTGTTTCGCACGACAGCAAGTGATTATACGGTAGCCAAAGGCACCGAATACGAAACTGTCCTGCGTGCGGGTACCTATGTCTTGCCGGTCACCATGTCGGCGACCTTTGATGAACGGGCGTTTGACTCACCGGATGAATTTATCCCGCAACGCAATTGGTATAATTATTTTCATTTCGGTTTCGGTAGTCATGAATGTCTAGGACGCTATGTGGGCATGGTCATGATTCCCGAGATGGTGCGTCAAGTGCTGATCAGGCAGGATATCAAGGCAAAAGCAGCTATCGACTACAAGGATGGGCCCTTTCCGGAACAATATTATCTTTCCTGGACCTCGTAATAAGCATGCATCACCCTGATGTAACGCATCAGGCCCCATTTGGGGGCACGACCGTCACGGTGCGATGACTAAAGGGTGCCGCCTTACTATTTGGCACCCGCCTCCTTCAGGAGCTTTACGACGTCCTGGCGACGATACTTCGATGCCAGCATCAACGCTGTAGCACCATTCCCGGCTTTGGCATTCACATCAGCGTTGGCGGCGAGTAGTGTTTGAATTATCTCTGTGTGGCCCATCTGCGATGCCAGCATTAATGCGGTCGCGCCATTACCCAGCCTGGCATTTACATCGGCCTTGGCGGTGAGCAGCATCTGTACTATCTGCCTATGCCCCTCCTGCGACGCCTGCATCAATACCGTAACACCGTCGTCCCTGCTGGAATTCACATTGGCTTTGGCGGCAAGCAACTCTTGCACTACCTGTCCATGACCTTTC
>JBDTWQ010000144.1:0-5025 GCA_040006595.1 Nitrosospira sp. | reverse complement strand
AAATAGATTAAAATGTACAGTATTTCAAACCGCTTTACGGAAAAACGTATCCTTTTATAAAGAACAACATGAAAAAACTCATTCTCCTGCGGCACGGAGAAAGCACCTGGAATAAGGAGAACCGTTTCACTGGCTGGACAGACGTGGATTTGTCACTAAAAGGTCTGGAGGAAGCCAGAAATTCTGGACGATTATTACGGGAAAACGGATTTACGTTCGACGTCGCCTACACTTCAGTGTTGAAACGCGCCATTCGAACGCTATGGATTGCCCTGGATGAAATGGATCAGATGTGGATCCCTGTCAATCTATCCTGGCGATTGAATGAGCGGCATTACGGTGCACTGCAAGGCCTGAGCAAAATTGAGACCGCGATAGAATATGGTGAAGAACAGGTACTGATGTGGCGGCGCAGCTACGACATTCGCCCACCTGCGCTAACGCCCGAGGATGACCGCTATCCTGGATTTGATCCTCGCTACCGGGATTTGGCCAAGCCGGATATTCCACTGACCGAGTGCCTTAAAGATACCGTGGCAAGATTCCTGCCTTACTGGAATGAGACTATTGCTCCACAGGTGCAATCCGGGCAACGTGTCCTTATTACCGCCCATGGCAATTCGCTGCGGGCGCTGGTCAAGTATCTCGACAATCTTTCAGATCAGGACGTCCTGGAACTCAACATTCCTACAGGTGTTCCGCTTGTGTATGAGCTTGATGACAATCTGAAACCTATCCGGAACTATTATCTCGGCGATCAGGCGAAGATCGAACAAGCCATGCAGGTCGTGGCCAATCAGGGCAAAATACTGCCTCATTCCTGAGTGCACCGATATTTCTTTTGGTAACAATTATGGATCGTTGTAACCCAACCGTTCTGCCGGTTGAATCCATCTCACCCTGATAGCGTATGCAGCGTATGATTTCCTTCAGTAAAAACATATTTGAAAATCTCGGCCTTGATCGGCATTAGTCCCTGGCTGAATATGATTGGCAAGCTCATCCCGGCTTGTATACTGATACTGTCGCACTCGCTTCATGCCGCTCCCAAGGTTGACAAGGAAGACCTGAAGCAGCTACGCGGCCGAATTGAAACATTGCAGAAAGAACTGGCAGGTACGGAAGAATCGAAATCGGAAGTAGCGGACGCACTGCGCGAATCAGAGCGAGCCATCAGCGACGCCCACCGCAAATTAGCCGCACTTACTCAAGCACAAGGCGAAGCCAATGACAGGCTCAGTCAATTGCAGACCCAATCCGGACGGATTAAAAGCCATATCGAAGTGCAACAGTCACAGCTAGGTAAATTACTTTACCGGCAATACACAGGTGGAAGCGGGTATAAGGAATACTTGAGTCTCTTGCTCAACCAGCGGGACCCGAACCAGATTGCACGTAATCTGCATTACTATGGCTATCTTTCCAGCGCACGCGCGGAAAACATCCAGGCTCTGCGCATAAATCTCCAATCGCTTGATCAGCTCACGCGCGAAAGCCGCCAGAAAAGCTCGGAAATCGCCATGATCCAGGTTAAGCAAGCCGAGCATAAAAAACAACTTGAACAGAAAAAAGCCGAGCATAAGAAACTGCTTACAGGCATTTCAATGCAGGTTGAACAACAGCGGCGCGAAATCAGCAAACTCAAGCATGATGAAGAGCGGCTCGCGCGCCTGGTGGAGAAGATCGCCGAAATGCTCGCCCGAAAAAATAAAAAACGCACCAAGCCTCTGAGCAATGACACACTGCCTGACGCATCGACGGATGGAAATCCGTTTTCGGCATTGAAGGGCCGCTTGAGTTTGCCGGTACGCGGGGAACTTGCCAACCGGTTCGGTAGTCCACGTGCTGATGGCGGTCTTACCTGGAAGGGATTGTTCATCCGCTCGGCCAACGGTTCGGAAGTGAAAGCCATTGCGGGTGGCCGCATAGTTTTTGCCGACTGGCTGAGAGGATTCGGCAATCTCATGATTGTGGATCACGGCGGCAGTTACATGAGCCTCTACGGCAATAACGAAACCAACCATAAGCAGGTAGGCGATGTTGTTCGAGGTGGCGATACAATCGCTGCGGTGGGAAACAGCGGCGGTAACCCGGATTCCGGTTTATACTTTGAACTACGCCATCAGGGCAAACCGTTTGACCCTTTGAACTGGGTCAGAATAAAATGAGCAACGCAACAATTGACAAGTGTGGAGAACGTTTAATGGGTAACAAGATGCGGCAATTCGGCTTGGTTATTTTCGGCGCCATCGCCGGCATAATGCTCAGCCTTAATTTTTCTGCTGTTGCCGACAAGGAAACACAGGAGATCCTGCGTCCGCTTCCAGTCGAGGAATTACGTGCATTCACCGAGGTATTCGGCCGCATCAAAAGCGATTATGTCGAACCCGTTGAAGACAAGAAGCTTATTACTGAAGCCATTAACGGGATGTTGACCGGTCTTGATCCTCATTCTGCCTACCTTGATGCGGACGCCTTCAAAGAGCTGCAAATCGGCACGCAAGGCGAATTTGGCGGATTGGGCATTGAAGTCAGCATGGAAGATGGATTTGTCAAGGTAATATCGCCAATAGAGGATACCCCCGCGTTTCGCGCTGGCATTAAACCCGGCGACCTCATCATCAAACTGGACGATACCGCAGTGAAGGGCCTGTCACTCACCGATGCGATCAAGCGCATGCGTGGCAAACCGAACACTTCCATTACGATCACCGTGTTGCGCAAAGGGGAGACCAAGCCGCTGATTTTTACTCTGATACGCGCCGTTATCAAAATTCAGAGTGTCAAGTCGAAGCTGATCGAGCCCGGATATGCATACATACGTATTACTCAGTTTCAAGAACAAACGGGCGAAAACCTGATCAAGGCAATCGACAAACTATTCAAGGAGAGCCCCATACCGATGAAGGGATTGGTGCTGGATTTGCGTAACGATCCCGGCGGGTTACTGAACGGCGCGGTTGCGGTTTCCGCTGCCTTTCTGCCGGCCAATTCGCTGGTGGTTTATACCGATGGCCGTACCGATGATGCCAAAATGCAGCTAAAGGCCAGCCCCGAATTCTACCTGCGTGATTCAAAAAACGACTATCTGAAACGATTACCGCCCGCTATCAAAACCGTGCCAATGATTACCCTTGTAAACGGCGGCTCGGCTTCTGCTTCGGAAATCGTGGCGGGAGCTTTGCAGGATCATAAGCGTTCCATAGTGATGGGTACGCAGACTTTCGGCAAGGGATCAGTACAAACCATACTGCCCCTGGGCAACAATACCGCTATCAAGCTTACCACTGCGCGCTATTACACGCCCAATGGGCAATCCATTCAGGCGAAAGGGATTACGCCGGACATCCTTGATGAATCCGCGAAAGACGAAGCCGAGCGCTTGCGAGAAGCCGATCTGGATCGCCATTTGTCTAACGGTAAGCCGGCGGAAGTCAAGCCTGAAACCGAGGCAGTGAAGGTAGTGCCAAAACCTGCCGTCAAAGCGCCCAAGCCAGAGAATGGCGATGACAAAGACAAGAAGCGTGAGCCGCCAGCGGAATTTGGTTCCAGTGACGACTTGTTGCTGACCCAGGCAATGAATTATTTCAAAGGTGGTGCGGCAGCATCGAACAAGAACACTGATTCTGCTAAAACTGTTAACTGAGCTGTTATGAGCCAATAATCCAGTCCACTCCTGATACCGAGAGCGGGGGAGTCAAGAAATGTCTGAATAAAGTCGCTCCGCGGAGCGCGTTGCGGACAAAATCGTGGACTTGCTCAGAAGTCCTCACTCAGGATAGGCTCGAACTATGAAGGTTCATATACGGCGCAATAAGCGAAGCGCATTGCGCCGTATGAGAACTCCATCTTCAATACTATTACCATGCCTGATTACTGCGCATACGGCCCAAAAGCCGCCGCGCCGCCATGAGCTATGAACGATGACCAACTGCTGCGCTACAGCCGCCACATTCTGTTGCCACAAATTGGAATACGGGGGCAGGAGGCTTTAAGCGGGTCGCACGTACTTATGGTCGGCGCCGGGGGATTGGGTTCGCCTGTCGCGCTATACCTTGCTGCGAGCGGCGTCGGCAAACTGACGATTTGTGACGGTGATAAGGTTGACCTGACAAATCTTCAGCGGCAAATTGCTCACAGCACGGATCGTATCGGCACACCCAAGGCAAATTCCGCAAAAAAAACCCTTGCGGGCATCAATCCGGAAGTCAATGTCATTGCATTGAACGAGCGCATGGACGAGAGCAGGCTGCTGCAGTTGGTCGCAGATGCCGATGTGGTGGTGGACGCAAGCGACAACTTCCCCACCCGGTATGCTATCAATCAAGCCTGTACCATCCGCAAAAAACCGCTCGTATCAGGCGCAGTTGTGCGTTTTAAGGGACAGGTGGCTGTATTTGACCTGCGCCACGCGGATAGTCCCTGCTATCACTGTCTGTTTCCTGCGAATGGGGAAAATGAAGATATGCGTTGCGCAGTGATGGGGGTGTTTGCACCATTGGTAGGTATCATTGGTTGCGTGCAGGCGGTAGAAACGCTCAAGATCCTGCTCGATATTGGACAAACCTTAAATGGCGGTCTGCTGTTGCTCGACGGTCTATCGATGGAATGGCGTTCAATCAAACTGAATAAAGACCCGGCGTGCACAGTGTGCGGCATTCGCGAACCGGTAATGGTTGAACCTAAATTCGGCAGTTGATCGCTCATTTGTCAATTTAGCGCCCTGATCCACAACGGTTTTTTGGACCACTTGACCTTCACCTTCTGGGTGAGCTCATTACAGAGTGGATTGCACGGTTTTTGCAGTGCATGGCTGTGTTGCAACTTCCTTGGAATGGAATGACCATTCCGCGTCGTCGCGCCTTGCCCTGCACCCCAAAAACCGCACACTCCACTCCGTCCAACTACGGGATTTAGGTTGAATAGCGCTGCTTGCTTGATCGTCCCAGCCCTGTTATATGTGTCTGCCGTTCACGGCAATTACACCTGTGGCTTATGACGCGCCACGATTCTGGCTGCGCCAAG
>JBDTWQ010000143.1:0-3854 GCA_040006595.1 Nitrosospira sp. | reverse complement strand
CGGTTGTATCAGCCCTTCATGCGGCTGATTTTTGCCACCTCCGGAATACGCCTCAAACCGCGCATAACTTGCGCAAGATGATAGCGGTTGCGGACCTGTAACATGAAATTCATGGTTGTATAGGCACCCTCTCCTTCCATGGCAACGTTGTCTATGTTGGAGCCGGCCCCCGCGATTGCCGCCGCTACCCTTGCCAATACGCCACGCTCATTGGCTACCACTGTTTTAATGCTGACCTCGAAATGCCGGGCAATACCTTTACCCCATGCAACATCCAGCCAATTGTCCGAATTTCCGCGGTTTTTAGAGATTGCTGGGCAATCATGGATATGAATCACTAGACCCTGATCTTTTTTGATGAAACCCACGATGGAATCCCCCGGAATCGGGCGGCAACATTTGGCAAATTGTACTGCCATGCCTTCGGTGCCGAGGATAGTGATGACATCGCTAACCCCATTTGTCCCGGAGGCGGACTCTCCGGGGGATGCCAGCCGCCTTGCTATTACTGCTGGAAGGTGCTTGCCTAATCCCATATCTGCCAGCAAATCTTTTTTCGATTTGGCGCCGCTCTCGCGTGCCAGTTTCTCCCACTGCGCCACGCTTATCGTCTGCGGATCGACCTTAAGCGACATCAAAGCCTGATGCAGCAGGCGCTCCCCCAGTCTGGCCGACTCTTCATATTGCATGGTCTTGAGAAAACGACGGATGTGCGAGCGTGCTTTGCCGGTAACTACGTAATTAAGCCAGGCGGGGTTGGGTTTTGCATGTGAGGCGGTAACAATCTCCACGCGATCGCCACTCCTGAGACTGGTACGCAAAGGTGCATTCTCACCGTTTATTTTCGCAGCCACGCAACAGTCGCCAATGTCTGTATGCACCGCATAGGCGAAATCCACCGCTGTAGCATCCCTGGGCAGGGCCAATATCTTGCCTTGGGGCGTAAATACATAGACTTCCCCAGGAAACAAGTCAACTTTAAGATGTTCCAGAAATTCCAGGGAATCAGTGGAGTCGCTCAGGGTCTCCAGTAGACTCTGCAGCCACTGATGGGTTTTCATGTGCAGGTCGTTAATATCAGCATCGGTACTCTTATAGAGCCAGTGCGAGGCGACGCCAGCCTCGGCGATTCGATGCATGTCGGCGGTGCGAATCTGCACTTCAATGGGGGTGCCATAAGGTCCCCACAAAGTATTGTGCAATGACTGGTAACCGTTTGCCTTGGGAATGGCGATATAGTCCTTGAATTTTCCAGGGATAGGGTTGTATAGGCTATGCAATGCGCCCAACGCTATGTAGCACGAAGGCACGTCCTTAACGATAACGCGGAAACCGTAAATGTCGAGTACCTCGGAAAACGTAAGGTGCTTCTCCGCCATTTTCTTGTAGATACTGTAAAGCTGTTTTTCACGTCCGGTCACTTCCGCATCCAGTCCCGCCGCCTGTAGACGCTGTTTGATGGAGTCCAGGATTTTAGTCACCACTTCGCGCCGATTTCCGCGCGCCGCTTTGGTAGCATTGCTTAGAACCCGGTAACGTGTGGGAAAAAGATAACGGAAACTGAGTTCCTGTAATTCCTGGTAGATATTGTTGAGTCCCAACCGATTGGCGATGGGTGCATAGATCTCCATGGTTTCACGGGCGATGCGACGCCGCTTCTCGGGTCGCATCGCCTCCAGCGTACGCATGTTGTGCAATCGGTCGGCCAATTTGATAAGTATGACACGCACATCTCGCGCCATTGCCAACAACATCTTGCGAAAATTCTCCGCCTGGGCGTCCGCGTGCGTCCGGAACTCGATCTTGTCGAGCTTTGAAACGCCATCCACCAGTTCCGCGACCGGCTTGCCAAATCGGTTACTTATCTCGGTTTTGGAGACCTGAGTATCTTCCATCACATCGTGTAACAGCGCGGCAGTTAGCGTCTGTGGGTCCAGACGTAATTTCCCGAGTATGCTGGCTACCGCCAGCGGATGAGAAATGTAAGGTTCGCCGGATTTTCGGAACTGCCCGGAATGGGCACTTTGGCTGAAAAGGTAAGCGTTCTGAAGCTCAGAAACGTCCTCCGGCTTGAGGTAGCCGGATAATTCACTAAATAGGAAATCCGCCTCGGGTAAGGTAGCAGAGGAATCCGGCAGACCTCGTGCTCGCATGATAATTTCCTTCATTCTCTGTGAAAAACCCTATGTGGGCTTCTCAGGATGGCAACATCCTCATGACAGGCTATAAATCCAGATTTGCAGGTATCTTGGTTGACAAAATGAGTTCAATCGATGAGTTAATCGAATTCTTTAATAAAATTAGATAGGGGCACTTTAAATAAAATCAAAGGGTCCCCATAGTGAGAATTTCGACGCCCACCTTCCCTTGAGCCAGTTCGCGTAACGCGATTACGGTAGGCTTATCCCGTGCGGGCTCCACCATGGGAGAGCCACCAATTGAGAGCTGTCTTGCTCGAATGGTTGCGACCAAGGTCATATCGAAACGATTGGGAATTCTTTTCAAACAATCGTCAACGGTAATTCGTGCCATATGTTACTCCCAGTATAATGTGCTAGAAACAGCGTATAAGAAGTCTAATGAAATAACGGTAACTGGTGTAAAAAACTTACATAAAAGGTAAGCGTATCGAATTCCGTCAAGGTGTGCGGCGAATACCCGAATAATTGCCGATTTTAAGGAACAGGCATTTTCCCAAGTTGTGTCACCAGATCATGATGACGGGCAATTTGTTTTGTCATTCTCAAGCGCTCGGCGTGTACGATGCACGCCAAATCTTGCAATGCCTTATCCAGCTTTTCATTGATAATAACATAATCATATTCGTCCACATGACCCATCTCCTCACGGGCAGCAGCCAGGCGCCGCGTGATTGCTTCAGAACTATCCTGTCCCCGGAGTCTTAAGCGCATTTCCAGCACCTCCAGTGAGGGCGGTAGAACAAAAATTCCCACCACCTTGGGAAAGATTCTACGCACCTGATGAGCGCCCTGGCTATCAATTTCCAGAAGGATGTCGTGTCCTGACGCTATGGTTTCATTTATCCATTTTTGCGAGGTACCATAGAAATTCCCATAAAGCTGCGCGCTTTCCAGAAATTCGCCCCGTTCTCGCCTCTGTTCAAACATTTCCCGGCTCACGAAGCGGTAATCGCGTCCGTCCACTTCTTCGGGACGCGCCGGTCGGGATGTGTATGAAATAGACAGACGGAGGTCGATACCGGTTTTAAGCAACGCCTTAACCAAGCTGGTTTTTCCAGCGCCTGATGGGGCGCTGATAATAAATAAATTACCCGGCGTCATTTTGTATTAGCTTTTTCCATGTGTATCAACTGCCGTCTGCTTCACTCTAGCGGGAATGAACCCAGCGCACAATATCCTGAGCCGTCATAACGCCAGGCTGGCGCGCAACCTCACGCCCATTCCTGAATAGAGCTAAAGTAGGGATGCTGCGAATGTTATATTGCGCACCTAATGCTGGCTCGGCCTCAGTGTTCACCTTGGCCAGACGAATGTGCGGCTCCAGCATACCCGCTGCCTGGGCGAAGGCTGGCGCCATAATCTTGCAGGGCCCACACCAGGGCGCCCAGAAATCCACCAGTATTGGGATGTCGTTACGATCGAGGTGTTTGGTAAAGGTGACGGCGGTTAGCTCCACTGGCTGGCCTGTGAATAATGGCTGGTGGCATTGTCCGCAATTGGGCTGCTGGTCGAGCCGTGCAGTGGGCATGCGGTTGACCGCACGGCAATGTGGGCAGACAAGATGCAAGGGGTCGCTCATGAGAATTTCTCCGTCTGATGGGCAGGAAAAGATTCTACTCCATCTTTTATTCCTACGAGCACTATGCTTAGTCG
>JBDTWQ010000142.1:0-2175 GCA_040006595.1 Nitrosospira sp. | reverse complement strand
GCGTGGATGCGTCCGAGGAAGCGCCCCATCCATTCCAGCGTGCTGGGATCTTCCAGTTCGGGCGCACGGCCACCGTGTTTGGGAAAAACCGCGAAGCGAAATCCCTCGAAACTATGCAGCGTGATGCCATCCAGCACCAGCGCGGGCACGACTGGGATTTCGCGCTCGGCCAGTTCCTGCACGAAGGCATGTTCTTCGAGTATGGCGGCATCCGTCCAGCGCCCGGGACGATAGAATTTCGCCACCAGCGGCGCGCCTTCATCCATGCCGATCTGGTACACGCGGTTCTCGTAGCTGTTGAGTGCCAGCAGGCGGCCGTCGCTGCGGAAGCCGATGCTTTCCAGCGCATTCAACACGCTATCAGGAGGAAGGGTGGAAAAATCCTGGGGGAGAGGACTGCTCGTTTTTATCACAGCTGATTGCTCAACATGAGGTTCCGGTTTCTCGCCTTTCAATCGGCCGACGGGCGGAGTTGCATGCCACCCGTTTTTTTAAATTATTCTAAATCAGGTAGTTGTAGCGGACTTACCCAAAAGATAAGAAGCAAGTTACACAAAAAACTTCAAGAATCAGAGCACTAAACTTACAAGTGAGCGATCAATTACCGGATTTAGGATAATGCGTTAATCAAGTTTACACTGTACCACTCTCGTGCAACCGGCCATATTTTCACTACTTACCGCTGGATCAATACACGCAGTCTTATACAACTGCTTTTCCTCATTTCGAGGAAAACTTCATTACCCATGTTGCCTATGGGGAGCGTATCGCCCAGTACATTCAATCGCATAGTGTGCATGCAGCCCTCAGCTTGGGCATCGGGTTCGAGCTGATCGAAGGATATTTTGAGACATTCACCGTTCCTGGATGCTTCGACGTCATTGAGGCGGGGTTTATTTTTGAGCATGTAGATGATCCTTTCCTTGTACTCAACAGGTTGCATCAGTTTCTGGCCCCCGGTGGATGTATCTTAATCGCTGTGCCCAATGCCCGTTCACTGCACCGTTTGCTCGGCCCTTCGTTAGCGCAATCGATGCGTCAGCGGCGGAGGCGTAAGATGTAGGGGTGTCAATAATCGAAGCGCATTGCACCGTATGAAATTTCCCCAATGAAATGTTGATCCTGCATGCGACTCGTTATGCGAGAGCAAGATAGTGAAGCTGGTATGGTAACTTCATCTTTTACGTTTTATAGCTAAGGTCTGGAAGAACATTTTCATCACATCATCGAATTATTATGCAATCATGCCAGCTTTGAAAGCTCGGCGATGGGCGACCAAAATTGCATCTTCCGAGGTATTGCCCGTTACCCGGCAATGTTTCCATGACATACGGCGCAAGCGCTTCGCTGGCGCCCATGCCATACACTAACCTTCTTTATGAAAGTGTCGCATTTTAGCCTGGCATTACGATTCTCAGCCATAGCAATATGTGGTTTTCATTTCTCAACGGCTCAAGCTGAAACATTCGTTGGAATGGTTGTTGGCATAGCCGACGGCGACACCCTGACCGTTCTCAATAATGATCAGCAAGAGATGAAAATCAAGCTGGCAGAGATTGACGCTCCCGAGAAACGCCAGGCATTTGGCGAACGTTCCAAGCAATCCCTGACTGATCTGTGTTTCGGCAAGCAAGCCGAGATTGTCCCGCAGGTGAAAGACCGTTACGAACGCACGGTGGCCCGCGTTAATTGTTCGGGTGTCGACGCGAACACGGAACAGGTGAAGCGCGGCATGGCCTGGGTATATCCCCGCCATGTGAAGGATCACAATCTCTACGTCATGCAGCACGAGGCCAAAGTTGCGAAACGAGGCTTGTGGGCGGATTCTTCTCCTACCGCACCGTGGGTATTTCGCAAACGAGCCAAACAGTACGTGCGGGAGATTTAAACACCCGAACGTGCTGGTACGGTAACTTCATCTTTTACGCTTTATAGTTGAGAGATGCTGGAAGAGCGTTTTCATTGCATCATCGAATTGTTATCCAATCATGCCAGCTTTGAGAACCCCGCGACGGGCGATCAAGATTGCGTTCTCCGAGGCATTGACAGTTACCGAGCGGTTCTTTCATAACATACGGCGCAATGCGCTTCGCTTATTGTGGCCCTATGCCTTACATTAAGTGTTAAACCCCACCATGAACGCGACCAGCAGGCTCCGGTTAATCAAAATTTAAC
>JBDTWQ010000141.1:0-2132 GCA_040006595.1 Nitrosospira sp. | reverse complement strand
GGAAGCGGCAAACTTTTCGATGCAATTAAAACTTAGCGAGATGCGTTGATAACCGTTTGTGCTGCAACGCGACCCGTTTCAGCAGCGCCGTTCATATATCCCTGAAATTCCGTGCTGCAATGCTCGCCTGCAAATAGCAGATTGCCGCTCCGCGTCCCAATCTCACCGTTGAATTGTGTCCACTGCCCTGGCCGATAACAGGAATAGGCTCCCAGTGCGAAGGGTTCTGAAGGCCAATGGATGCGAAGACTGGTATCGGTACGGTTTACGCCAAATCCAGGATAAACCCCATCAAGGGCGATGGATAATTCTCGCGCACGTTCGTCTGTCGTGCCAACCCCTAGTTCTCTTCCAGCTTTGCCGCCAAGAAAAACTGTGTACGCACCAGCTGAACCCTCCTGCAGCCGACTCGAATCCCAGCCGGTCTGAAATGCTTCGTCTGAATAGCATTCGCCACTATACTCTTGCTCCCGCCAAATCCGCTTGGCAACACCCAGCACAAGTTTTGCATTGGTTCCATAACCAAGGTGATGGATTGCATTTCGTTTTATGGGCGGTAGCACATCCGTAATCTCAACTTTTCGTAATAAAGTAAAAGGCAACGCAAGAATTACCCAATCTGGCTCAACAGAAACCGTTCTGCCCGGAGTGGTGAAGGCCAGACGAAATCCCTTACCATTTGGTCGTATTGAAGCTAACCGATGTCCAAATTGAATGTTTTCGCCGATGCGTCGCGCAAGCTCATCGGTCAGGCGTTGATTGCCGCCTTTAATCTTAAAGCGTTCATCACTTTCGCCAAAAACCTTAAATTCATCGTTGGCACGGGTATCAATCAAGCCTAACAAGTTGATGCTGGAAAGCTCGCTTGCGTCCAGTCCATATTCCGTTGTATAGGCGACATTGATTAAATCGAGAATCCAGCCGGTAGCGCCGATCCGGTGAAGATATTCCGATACGGAAATTGCATCGAATTCCACATCGATCTCAGTATGCACTTTTGCGGTAATATTTAAGGATATGCGTGCGGCATCACGGGCGATTCTTTGTGCAAGCGGTTTGAATTCGGTAATGACCTGTTCTTCGCTATAGCTTCGTTTATTAAAAAAAAACATTCTTCTCAGGTTACGTTCATTTTCGATTTCAGTATCCAGCAACGGAAGCCCGAACGCTGTTGCAAGAGCAAGCATGTCCAGATGTATTGAGTCGATGAATTCCCCGCCCAGCTCAGTTATCAAACCGGGCGCTATTCCGCCATAAGAGGTAAGTATTCGGCCGCCAGTCCGTTGTGAGGCTTCGTATACCGTAGTGTGATATCCGGCTTGCCGCAATACGTATGCGGCATTAAGTCCAGCGATACCTGCCCCTACAACGGCGATGCGTGGTTTCTCATTCTGTACCTTAGCCAGTACCGGTGCTGCGTAGGCTGCGGCTAGTGTCGCAACTGTGGTAAGGAATTTTCTCCGTGACTGATGATTATTAGCGTTAGCCTGTGATTTATAGTCAGACCAGGAAATATTTAATGCTTTTGAAACTAACTGAAATGCTGGGCTTCGACCAAACCGGGAAGCGAATGCAAATGTTATCACCTGAAATGTCCATTGAGATGTTGTGAAATGGCATTTCTGCCGATAATGCCGAGCGGTATAAAATTATAAAGCAGAATCCGGAAATGGCGCTGCGACCAAGTATAAAAGTTCTGGCTCCATTACACATTCGCCCCCGTCAATACTTCTGATTCCGCCACCTCCCCCCGCCGGCAAGTCAACGCAGCACGGAGGATTTCGTTGACCCGTGTAAGCAGAGCCATCGACGCGGCCAGCATCACGTCCTGCTCTCTTTAAATTCTGCTGGCACACGTTCGTAAATAATAGTCCTCCAGAGAAAGTCTTGCCTACGCCCACAATAAAAAACGTGAACCTCGGTTCCCGTTCAAAAGCATTATTGACGATCAATTCATGGAATTTTTCTGCGGCGGCCGCGCAGCCCCAGGATAAGGGTTTACCCGCGTTGTTTATCAACCACAAGCCGATATAACCGGTGTCATTTTCCCGTTTCCCCGGATTGAAGCGCACGCAGGCGGTCCTCCAGCCGGTCGAAGGTGCTGCTCCAGCCGCCGCGATGCCCTTCGAGCT
>JBDTWQ010000140.1:0-8628 GCA_040006595.1 Nitrosospira sp. | reverse complement strand
GTATATTAACGAATATCGATGTTCGCCGCCGGCGGCAGCATAACTTGCGCACTTGAATTTTCACCCTCACCCTGCAAGGTAGCACTCTTAATCCCAATCTGGGTTGTGCCCGGTTTTTGCGCAATAACCTTGAACCGCAGGTCCGCTGTCCCTCCGCCCTTACCCAGCTTCAGCAGGCGGGTCCCAGATTTTTCACCTTCGTCCAGCGCTTCAACCAGGCTCGGATCGTAATTCAGCTCCAGTTCGGCGGCAGGCAGGTTTTCGGCTCCAGCAAGGTTAACACTCACCGCAAAATCCTTGCCCGGTGATACCTGTTCCGGCGCGATCAAGGATACTGCCAGCGACACGGTTTGAGCAGCGGCCGCAACAGGCACTGCCCGAGATTCATCGAAAAGAGGGGAGCGCGGGATGTCGCTGCGTGGCATCCCTGCACCTGCTGCGGATGAGGAGGACATCGCAAGCGAACGTGCCGCGACCTTGCCGATAGTTACCGGCAGCATACCTGCGGCATTTTCCGTACCGAAATGAAACTCACTGTCCGTTTTTGCCGGCCGCGAAATATTGCGCACAATGCGCGGCGTTATCAGCAGCGCAATCTCGGTCTTGTTGCGGGTCGAGCTCTGGCTCGTAAACAGTTTGCCCACCCACGGCAAATCCCCTAATCCCGGAACCTTGGACAAAGTAGCACGCTCCTCGTCATTGATCAGCCCCGCCAGGATCTGGGTTTCACCGTCTCTCAGCGCCAGCGTTGTGGAGGCCGTGCGAGTGCCAACCTGATAGGCCAGCCCCCCGTTCGCTATTTGCACCTCCTTGACGATTGTGCTGACTTCAAGCGCAACCTTCATCGTCACTTCATCCTGAAGCGAAATTGTGGATTCGACATCCAGTTTAAGCCCCACATCAAGATAACTCACCGACGACGCTACGCCGACGTTGGCGGTGGCGGTAGTGGTGACAACCGGCACCTTATCGCCGATGAGAATTTTCGCTTTCTCACGGTTCTTGACGCGAATGCGTGGATTGGCAAGCACGTTGACGATCCCGTCCTGCTGCTTGAGGTTAATTAGCATCGCCGGGTTGGCGATAAAACCGGTTAATCGATCCAAGTTCGACCCGCTGCCATTGACCCCCGCACTATCAATTTGGAAAGCTAACGGAACACCACCAGCGGCGCCAGCGGCGCTGAGCATATTCACATTGATCGTATTAGGGTACTGGATTCCAAGATTGAGCAGCTTATTGCGTCCGATTTCCAGCACCTCTACTTCCAGCATGACTTCAGGATCGGCCAAGTCATTCAATGTTACCAGCCGCTCGACCAGACGAATCGCATCCGGCGTGTCTTTCATGATAAACAGGTTCAACTGCTCATCAACATGTATATCCTTGGTTTTGACCAGTCCTTTGACCATGGCGACCATCTGCTTTACATCTACGTTCGTGATATAGAAACTTCGCACCATCAGTTCCTGGTATTCTTTTTGTTTGGCAGGTGTATTGGGATAAATCAGCACCGAATTTTCGTTCAGTACTTTATGTGTCAGCTGATTCGTCATGAGCAGCAGCTTGAACACATCCTCGATATATGTATTGCGCAAGAAAACAGTAGTTTTGGTGTCCTGCTTGACGTCTTTGTCGAATATAAAGTTGATTCCCGCGGTACGTGCCATGATTTCGAATACCGATTTCAGACCGGTGTCGCGAAACTCGAGGGTAATCGGCTGCTTAAACCCCGTTTTCAATATAGGCTGCTCCATGTTCCCGGCCCGCAACTCCAGTTCGGTAATCCGCTTTATCAGCCGGCGGGCGTCACGTTGCATCGGATTTTCCTGTAATACCGACCGAAGATCGGATTCCGCTCCGGTATAGTCGTTGCGTTCCAGTAAATCTTCAGCGTGTTTTAGCAGCGTAATGTGACGACGATCCATGTCGATTGTTTCCAGACCGGTCTGCGCGCGTTCGTTGCGCTGATTCATTTCAAGTACAAGTCGGTATGCCCGCTCGGCGCCATCAAGGTTGCCCGACGACCGGGCATTATCGCCCTCGGAAAGCAAACGTGCCGCTACCGCCTCGCGCTGACGCGCGAGCACCGCACGAATCTCAAGATTTTCTGGTTCTTCGCGTGCCGCCTTTTCCAGGCTTGCCAAGCCGGTATCCAGCTTGCCCTCGGCAATGAGCTGCTTACCCTCGACAAATGCTTTATTTGCTGCGCACCCAGTAAACGTGGCCACGATCAGCATAATCATAATGCGCTTTCCGACTTTCATCGCATGTTCCCTTCTACCCCCCCGCCCGCTGTAGAAAGCAGCTGCTTGGCGCCGAGCGGCAAGTAAGTAAAGGTAATAGTGTGATCGGTTACCGCATCCACTCGATACTGGTTATCTATGTTTTCTCCAGCCTTGACGACGTAATTTCGTTCAGCTAGGGCGAGAAAGACCCGTGTCTCATCCCCCTCGGTCACTTTGCCGAGATATTTGAAGAGCAATGGCGGCGCTGAGGGTGGCGGGGGTTTCATGGGAGGTGGAGGCGGGACCCATGATTTACGGCTAAAAATATCGCCTGCCTGCGCGCTGAATTTTCTTCGCTCCAGTCGCTCAAGACGCGCAAGATTTAATTGCCCTGCCTCGTTTTCCTCGGCGCGCGTCTCTTTTTGAAGAACTCTTTCTTTTTTAGGAGCCATCTCTTCAGGCATGGCTTGTCCAGAATCCGTGCCGCCGTCCTCTCCGTTCACCCATTGGGTAGCGAGAAGCGTTGCGAGCAGCGCTCCCGCCAGCCACAATGTGCGACCACGTCTTTTTTCTACCTGCTTCATCTTTTGCCTTCACTCAGATAGAGATTAAATTTGAGGCTGACTTCCAGCAATTCGGATTCCACACCTTCACGTTTGATTGTCACATCCACCAGCGCCATGGCGGGTATCGCACGCAGAGCGTCGGCGATAAAGGCGCGTATCTGTGGATATTTGCCACGGACCGGCACTGCCATTTCATAGCGCGCAAGTTTCCAGCCCTTTTCGCGCACCATACGATAATCGCTGCCGTTGATCTCCACATTATGCTGCATCGCAATCTGCACGACTTCCTTGATCCAGAACGGCGACGAATCGATATACGGGAAAAAATCGTAAAAAAACTGCAATCCCTGATCACCTTTCAGATTTCTGGCCGTCGCTGTCACTGTTGATGCTGTTGGTGCTGTTGGCACAGGTTCCTTTCGCAGCCGTGCATTCATTGCTTCGGCCTGGCCCATAAGCGCGCTTGACTCCTCATTGCGTGGCGACACTGCCGCAACAAAAAATACCGCTGAGAAAACAAGCAATCCGAAACCTGTTTTACCCGCCATGCCAAGTCGCGTTACCTGCCAGCGTGCCCGCAGAAGCATGTTTCTCAGGAAGTCTCGATCCATGATGCCGTAATGGAAAAAATAACCGGCCGCTGCGGATCATCCCGCTTGATCTCATACTTGAGAAGATGGGTGTCCTTGAGAGCCGATTCGCGCTCCAGGGCTGCGACAAAATCCAGCAAGGCCGGCATATTTTTCGCTTCGCCGCCGATCAGCATTTTACGACTGGCGGCATCTGGCTGAAACGACAGCAGAGCCACGTCATGACCCGATGCGTATTCGATGGAGTCAAAAAGCGACTCCCACGGCAAATCAATTTCGCTCATCACCATATTGGCTTTTTTTATTTCCTGAGTTATTTCCCGGCTTCCACGGCTTGGGGAGAACTGAGGAGTCGTCTTGCGCTGCACTCGGCGATCCATGGCGGTGATGCGCGAATCCCAATACGCCACTTCGTCCATTGCCACCTTGAACTGATACAGCACACCAACCAGGGCGAAGATGCCCAGCAACAACATGGCATATCCGGCATTTCGTGCTTCCTGCCCTCGATCCGGAAATTTCAGTCTCAAACTACGTATCAATTTTTGCTGCCTGAAATCATGGAAGGTTCCGGATAAAGCGATGGAGCGAGCTTACTTTCCGTCTGCAAAGAAATAATATGCCAGCCGCAATCGGTGGGAAGCGCCAATTCCGGATATTCCGGCGCAAGCAGATAGACCGATTCCGCCGTTGCCTTTCGACCCGAAAACAGTATTGCTTCCTGATCCAGTGCAGCAAGTAATTCGTCTTCCACGCCATGAAAAATCTTCTGATTGCTTATCCGCTGCCAGGCACCCTGCGACAGCGAAGCGATGCACAGGCGTCGGGCTTCGATCAAGGCAAACCAGACTCTTTCACCGTGAAACCGCTTGCGCCATTGGTCGAATGCGCCTGTGAGATAAGGTTCGATACGCTTTAGCTTCAACTTGTGGTGCATAGCAAGTGCTTTCAGCCGTTCGAGCAGGTTGCGCTCTATCGCTGCACAGACGCCCCCGCTGCATGGGTCCCATTCACTCATGCTGAGCTCCCATGCTCCGGCACGTTCTCCATATATTTCGCGCATGTGAAAAGCAGCATAAGCATACAATTCAGAAGGGTTCGCAATTTTGGTCTGGGCTGGTACAACCGCGTATCGCACAAAATGGTTGGAAATAGTGATGGATATATCAATGCCAGTGGTATCCGCGATCGCTTGTTCCAATTGTCCAAGTGGAGATTCCCAGATTGGCAAGCCCTGCTTACGCTCGCATGCGACCGCAAACCGGGTAGGTGGCTTCGGCTTTATTCCCCGATACGAACGCACAAAATCGAGCCGGTCGGGAGCAAAAAAGACCTGGATCTGGTCACGCCACAATGGTGACACGATTGGCCTCCTGTAAACTTGTTTGCCCGGTTCTCACCATATCCAGTGCTGCTTCACGCAGGAAACGGGTACCGCTACGCTTTGCGGCCTCTTTTATCCGGCGTATAGGCTCCCGCGCTATGATAAATTCACGGATTTCGTCATTCAATACCAGCATCTCCGCGATTGCATTTCGCCCGCGGTAACCGCTCCCCCGACACTGGCCGCAGCCTTTGCCAACGCGAAATCGGAACGCCCCCGCTTGCTCCGGAGTAATGCCGGACTCCGCAATCAACTGTTCATCCGGCCGTTCATCCACCGCACAATGTGCACAGAGCAGGCGAACGAGCCTTTGCGCAGCAATTCCGTTCAAGGCAGAAACAAAACTGTAAGGATCCACTCCCATATGTGAAAAACGGCCAATTACGTCGAATACGTTGTTGGCATGTACCGTCGTGAACACAAGGTGCCCCGTCAGCGCCGCCTGGATGGCAATTTGCGCGGTCTCGGGATCACGGATTTCGCCGACCATTATCTTGTCCGGATCGTGGCGCAAAATCGAGCGTAATCCGCGCACAAAAGTCAGACCCTTTTTTTCATTGACCGGTATCTGCAGCACCCCCGCCAACTGGTATTCGATCGGATCTTCTATAGTAATAATCTTGTCTTGCCCATCATTGACTTCCGAAATCGCGGCATAAAGTGTCGTCGTCTTGCCGCTTCCGGTAGGGCCGGTGACCAGCAGCATGCCGTGCGGTTCAGAACTAAGACGACGTAAGCTCGCCATCGTGGGCTGGTCAAAACCGAGATGGTTTAGTGTCAGCCCTTCGACATGATCGGCAAGCGCCTGCCGGTCCAGGATACGCAACACGGCGTCTTCGCCGAAAATACTCGGCATGATCGATACGCGAAAATCGATCTCCCGCCCCTGGATTGAAACCTTAAAGCGGCCATCCTGAGGTACGCGCCGCTCGGCAATGTCAAGATCCGACATGACCTTGATTCGGGAAATTACCTGTTCAGCCAGATCTGGACCCTGCACCACGCCAATCAGCGTCAGCACTCCGTCGATCCGGTATTTGATCGACAATGCACCAGTCGCCATTTCAAGATGAATATCGCTTGCCTGCGATTTGTGAGCATCATATAGCGTTGAATGCACCAGTCGCACAACCGGGCTGCTGCCTTCGTTAATCGTTTTTAGTGAAAGATCCTCTTCACCCGATTTTATTGCACTGTGTGCTGTTGCGGGAAGCAAGCTATCCATTGCGCGCATTGTTTTTTCCTGCAGCGCAAAAAAAGCAGCCATGTCGGCGGGATGCACCAGATGCCACACCGCAGCAACATCAATGCGGTCCTCCGCCCATGCTCTGAAATGGCGCGAAAACGGATTGCCAACAGCAAGAATATATTTCTCCTCCTGGCGGAATAGTGCACATTCTTGCGTAACCGCTTCGGTAAAAGACAGTATCTCAAACGCAGGAGTGAGTGCATGCAGATTCTCCATCGTCAACTGGGGCATCCGAAGCAACCGGCCAAGTTCCGCGACCAATTGATCCGGAGTGTGGCCGGAGGTTTCTTCCAGAATCTTTATTACCGAAACACCCCGATTCGATGCTTCCCGGCGTGCCTTGTCGAGCTGCTGCATGTCAATGGGCAGCATCGCATGCAGCGGTAGCTGCACCACTTGTGCGTCTTCACGGGTCTTCTCCAATCGCCGAGGCGATGCAAGTTCCGTCTCCACGCACTCCAGATCGCTCTCTTCGCTCACTACTGCGGCAGATATATTTATGGCAGATACGTTCATATTCGGATACCTCGCTACCATTATTGAATGGTTTAAGAATAGATCATCCAAGGAAAAAAGTGGAATTCATTCCCCAATTCCGCTTCAAGAATAAGTTGGCGTGAGCACCGGATCGGATATGATCGCTGGAATGCAGCAGTTGTAACTCGACTCTGGCAAACGCGAACATGGCCGGTTCCGGCGTCGACAATCTGAATGGACAATCCTTCAGAAGTAATGAAAAGCAGATCCAATAATTAGCTGATTCAATTAACGCTTCCCGCCAACTGAAATATCGGCATATACATGAGAATGATGATTCCACCGATCACGCCGCCAATGACAGCCATTAGCAAGGGTTCGATCAGCTTGGTCATCCACTCGACCCAGCGCGCGATTTCTTCATCATGAAAACTGCCGATGCGCTCCATCATTTCACCCATGAGCCCAGTCTTCTCTCCGACCCGCAGCATGCGATTGCCAACCGCGGTGGTCAACCCTTCCTCCTCCATTGCACTGGAAATCGTCTTCCCTTCGCGTATGCGAGCAGCCGCCGCTTGCACTCTTGGCCGAAAGTGCGGCTGTAGCAGGCCGCTAACCATTTCGAGCGCTTTTGTAACCGGAATGCCGCCGCGTAACAACATGCCCAGCGTCCTGTAAAAACGGGCAAGCTGATAAACCCGCATACGTTCACCAATAGCCGGGATGCGCCATAGCTGTTGCGCCAGCCGTACCTTGAACAGTGGCCGCGTCATACCGTAGATGACAATACCAATCGTGACCGTTCCGATGCCTGCCAGCAACAACCCCTGCTCATGCACGAGATGTCCCCACTCAATCAGCATCATGGAAAGCCAGGGCAAATCGGATCCGATGTCCTCGTAAATCGCGCTGAACTTTGGCACGACAAAAACCAGTAGAAACATTGCCACCAGCAACCCGATTACCAGCAAAAGAACCGGGTAAATGGAAGCGCCAATCAGTTTCTTGCGGACCAGATCCATCTGCGTCTGATAGCTGATGAAACGCGTCAATGCTTCGGGCAGATCGCCGGTACGCTCACTGGCCCGCGCAGTTGCGACATAAAGTGGAGGAAATGCCTGCGGATAAGACTCTAATGCCCGCGAGAGCGTAACACCCTCGTAGAGCCGTGCAAGCAGACCTTCGATAATTTTTCGTACGCCCGCATCCTGCTCCTTATCCGATAGCGTCTCAATGCTCTCCACCAGGCTAAGTCCTGCCTGCAGCAGGGACAGCAACTCCTGGCTGAAGTGAGCCAGCGGAAAACGTAGTCTGGATTTTGGCAGCCAGCCGGCAAACCTTCGACGCACGTTCAAGACCATGCCGCCCTGCGCCGTTACCTGGAGACGAGCATCATCCTCATTCTCTGCATCGAGTTCGAGAAATACCGTGCCTTGTCCGGCGAGCACAGCTTTCACTTCATAGCGCATCTCAATTTACCAATTTGTGATGTCCGCTGCGTCGCCCGTACCACCAGGCTGGCCGTCCTTACCGTAGGAGTACAAATCGAATTCCGAGCGTTCACCCGGATTTTTATAGACATAGGGTCGCCCCCACGGATCGGGCGGCACCATCTTTTTGAGGTAAGGCCCTTGCCATTTCAGTTCATTGGTCGGACGTGTCACCAACGCGACCAGTCCTTGCTCGGTCGGGGGATAGTAACCAGTATCCAGGCGATACTGATCTAGCGCCTTCTCTATGGCATCAATCTGCGCCTGAGCCGCTTTGACTTCAGACTTGCCCACCTGGGAAAAATACTTGGGCGCCACATAACCAGCCAGCAGTCCAATGATGACCATAACGACCAGCAACTCAAGCAGCGTGAATCCATCTTCCGCTTGTGTGCGACGCCGGATACTCCAATATTTCATTTCAGTATTTCTTGATCTGTTCATAGACTTGCATAGCACAGAGTGTATGGGTCTTACGTGACAAAACGATTACCAGAATTGACGAGATGCGTGAAATGAGCGAACCCGAATCCAGCGATTAAGCACTTATTTTCCCTTCTAACACCATAATTCTTAAATTTGTGCGAACCGAATCATATATGCCTCCACATAATGTCGCAAGCAGTATCAGGATAAAACAATCT
>JBDTWQ010000139.1:0-3690 GCA_040006595.1 Nitrosospira sp. | reverse complement strand
TAAGACCTTGGGGATCAGAATAATGGCCAATAGTTGGCTGGATACGATAAAGGAAAATAAAGCGGCCATTCTTTCTGAGGTAGTTACCAGCGGCAATCACTGCCAGACCAAGTCTCGACAGCTGATGTTACGGGGCAATGGAGGACGGTACCGACGATCGATAGCAAGCACTGGAGACTTTCTCTTGCACGCAAGAAGATGGCGCTTGATTTGGCGGCTACAAAGAAATGACAGCCATAGCGGATGTGTTGAGGGGCGGGGTCATGAGCGTCTCCCTCGCCATACAACCTAGACCGCAGCTCCATGTTCTGAGCAGAACCGCGTAATTCATAAGGGGGGGTAGGGGCGGCCATTTTCTCAAACACTTTTCCTCTCAAGACCGCTGCTGCCCCTTTCCTTTAATAAATCGTTACATTTTGGGGTATTTTTGATGGCAAAAAAATCGGCAGCAAGCCTCTCAGTTGTTCCTCCGAGGATTGCCACAGTCCTGCCCGCACCGGAGTCACTGACCGTTAGACAGAAGGAATTATGGAAAGAGATTGTGTTATCGAGGCCTTCCAACTGGTTTGATCCATCCAATGCGCCGCTACTCGTGGGATACGTCAATGCAATCGCATCACATGAAATCCTGGCGCAGCGATCTGACGCGATCGAGGCCACACTTGCCGATGCTGACCTGAAGCTGCTTAATAAGGGTCCACGCGATGATTGAGCGGCAGGCCCGGCTTATTCAAACTTCCGCTACCAAACTAAGACTTACTCAGCAATCACGCTATACCGCTGCTACTGCTGCTGTGGTGGCTGGTAAGGCGTCTGGTAACCGTCCATGGGATGAAGGCAAATGATGTACCCAGTAAACTCCCAGGGCTATGCACTTCCCTACACTCCTCCCCTTAAAAAACGGGGTGTGGATGAGCTAGGCAAGTCGTGAGTGCCTTGATAACCGCGACAGGCAGCAGCGATCTAACCCATTTTCGTCGCGTGACTGGTACCAAAGAAAAAAGCCCTCAGCCTGGTCAGTTGGGGGCTTTTCTTTTTGATTACTTATACCCACACTTCTTCTCTGGTGTACCTCAGGACAGTAGCCATTATTACTGAATTATATACAATATGGTGCAGCTGGCGCTCGGCATTAGCGGCGCTAGATGACTATCTTATGCAAAAGGCACATGGGTGAATTGGTTTAAAAGTTTCTTTGAAGGGGAGCGAAAGATCGATGATCCGCAAGACCCCCGCCTGCTTCGCATTCATGCTGACCGTTTAATAGAGCGCGACATTACCCAACTAACAGGATTGTGTGAGGCCAGCCTGCAAGACGGTCATGTAAGTCAGGAGGAAGCTGAGAATATTCTCGCATTCCTTGATAGGCATCGAGCTTGCCTTGATACCTGGCCGGCAAATACTCTATATACCAGACTTCGAAAGATGCTGGCCGACGGAATCCTTGACCGGGAAGAGGAAAGAGATTTGTTGGGCCTCATCATGAATATCGGCAGGCCACGGGATAATGATGACCTTATTATTCCGAGTTTACCAATCGACGACCCAGCGCCGGATATTATCTTTGACAGTCGCACTTTCTGTTTTACCGGTGTGTTTGATTACGGTCCAAGGAATGAGTGCTTAGAAACCGTGACCCAGCGCGGAGGCATTGCAGCAAAAGGGGTTACAAAGAAACTACACTACCTCGTTATCGGCAACATTGGCTCGGAAGTATGGAAGCACACTAGCTTCGGGCTGAAGATAGCGAAAGCCGTAAGCTACCGTGAGGCAGGCGTTCCCATAGCTATCATCGCGGAGCCGCACTGGAAGATGCATGTTGTATGAAAGACTCCGCCCTAGAATTCCTCGTCATCACTCTATCCAAGATCGAAGCGATTGCCGCGGAGCTGCCACGCATCGGGAAACAATCGGAGCTGAAGGTTAAGGCCGACGAGATAATGAAGCTGACCGAAACGCCGAATCTGGGACAGATGTTCGGCGGGGTGATGATCGGGCGATTAACCATAAGTACATTACTCGCATCAATAACCCGCTCCGGCGGGTTTTCTTTTTCCTGCTCCTCCAAAGCTGTACCTCAGTCCAATAGTAAGCCCGCTAACCCAGCAATCACGCTATACGGTGCTACTGCTGCCGTAGTGGCTGGCAAGCCATCGGGTAACCGTACGTGGGATGAAGGCAAGTAGCGTGAAGGCGGCCTAATACCCACACTGATTCTCTGGCTGTACCTCTGGGGGTAGCAAATATTGCTGAGTCCAGTGCAGTTACCCGCTTCCGCGCAGTGATATTATTAGGGTTTCTCTTTCGTCTTGTGGGGCGGCCTTGCTCGAACTTATTGTCACGTTAGCTCTCCTTGCTGCCTGCTGGTATGGATACAAGACATGGATAATCCGCTCCGCCGGTCCGAAGGCGGTTATAAGGCGCCACATCCCGGAGAATGTTTATGAATGGCCGGAACACGAAGATGAGTTTGATATTGTCGGGGAATCGTATTATCAAAGCGCGATAAGGGGTCTGGCTGGGCTTAATGATGAGCACGTGCGAAACAAGGAATACCGAGCATTTCTTATTCCCGAAAATGACAACCCGCACGATGATAAAGCTATCCGGATTGATATTGAAGGAACGACGGTCGGTTATTTAAGCCGCGAAGATGCTCGAAGTTTCCGGCGACGATTAAGCGCAAAGAAACTCACAGGTCAAATCACGGCATGTAAGTCTTATGTAATTGGTGGGCAGTCGCGAGAAGGGAACGAATGGAACTACGGTATTTGTTTAAGCATTAAGAATTTTGGATGGTAACATCCATGCCGGATTTCAAGCACTATGATGGCGGAGGTGCGGGGAGGAAAGATTAAAGTTGTGCGCTCAAAATCGAAGAAGCTATAATCAAAGAAACCACACGTCTTTACCCCTCTGCTAATCGCAAAAAAATACGACCTGTATAGTTACTTGTAGAGCAAAACTACTACCGGCTCGTCAATGCCCTGTATAAGCGGTTTTCAAGCACTTAATGCATTATGCGGCATAATTCACCCTTTTCAATTTCGCCCCGATGAACGTTGCCGAATCCGTATGGCATCCTGCGCCATCTTCCTTATCGCCTCGCGCTCGCGGCTGGCTGCAGAACCGTGGTTCTCTTACTCGCCTCATTCAGGTGCGTTGCAGCGATTTTCATGTTAAACCGGTGTTCCAGTCGCTGGCTACGCCGTGCGGGGATGAACTTGCCGTGATGAATTTGCGTCAAAAGGAGTTGGCGCTGGTACGGGAGGTCTATTTGTATTGCGGCAACACGCCAGTGGTATTTGCGCATTCGGTGGTGGCGAGAAAAGATCTTCGCGGCGCCTGGCGCATTTTGAATGGTCTCGGTAACCGGTCATTGGGTACCGTATTATTCACGAATCCCGTGGTTAAACGCACCCCGCTTCGATTCAGGAAGTTGAATTCAGCGCATCCGCTTTTCCGCCGTGCCTGCCAGAATTTGCAGGCAAAACCGCCCGGTTTGTGGGCACGCCGTTCCTTGTTCAGCCTGCGGGGACAATCCATACTGGTCACCGAAGTATTTCTTCCTTCCATCCTGGAGCTGGCATAGTGACGCTGAATCACCTCGGACAACGCCTCGGCCATTATGAGAGGCTGATGCGGCTGGATAAGCCGATTGGCATTCTGCTGCTGCTGTGGCCGACATTG
>JBDTWQ010000138.1:0-26536 GCA_040006595.1 Nitrosospira sp. | reverse complement strand
GATTTGATATTAAACATGTGTTGTCTTCAATAAAAATTGAAGGTTCGAATGGATGCCTGCTGAGCCAGGCCTGGACACATGAGCCTGAGGCATATTACGGGGTCACTGTTGCCAATTTTCCAAACCTTTTTATACTTCTGGGCCCGAATACGGGACAAGGGCACACCTCGGCGATTCTCTTTATAGAAGCTCAGGTGAGCTATACGGTGCAATGCATCCAGGAACTCATCAAACGTCAAAAGACTTCTCTCGAAGTGAAGCCGGGCGCGATGAACCAATATAATGAAGAATTACAGAAAACGCTGGCAACATCGGTATGGGCTGCCGGATGCAGAAGTTGGTACAAGGCGGAATCCGGAAAAATCATCGGGATCTATCCCGGCTTCTCTTTTCAGTATATTCGCCAGCTTCGAAGACCCCGGTTCGAGGACTATATTTTTCGTTAGCGTCCACAATCTTTTCGTGGAATAAAATTGCCCGGCTTTTCAATTCCCTTTGAACATCCTGCGGATTTCCCCATTCTCACGCCTCCTAAAGTTTCATGTACTCAGGTCGTAATAGACTTATAACTGATAGTTGGAGGATATTGCAATGTTATACCTGGGTTTAAATAACAGTTCTTGGATGATTGTCGCCTCCGTCCTGATCGCCAGTTTTGCCGCTTACGCTGCGGACATGGGGCTATTGGTCTTGATGTTGTTTGTCTTTGTATTCGCCGTCCGCATGCAGTTTTCAAAGTCGCTGAAAGCCGCCCATGCGCAACTCGAATCCGCCAACGAAGAATTGCAGAAGCGCGCCCTGCTCGACCCGCTTACCGGATTGCCAAACCGCGTATCGTTCGAAAACCGGTTGATGCAAGCCGCTTCACTCTGCGATAACGCAGAGGGACAAATCGCCGGGCACAACCCGAAAAGACTTGCGGTGCTGTTCGTTGACCTTGATGGGTTCAAACCTGTCAATGACTCCTTCGGCCACGCCGCCGGTGATCTGGTGCTTAAGGAGGTGGCGTCGCGGTTGAGCGGCATTTCACGCAACAGCGACACGGTGGCGCGTCTAGGGGGTGATGAATTTGTGCTATTGATGGAAGACGTTCGCAGCGTGGCTGACTGCGCCCAGTTCGCGACCCGGCTGGTGGGGGCATTAGTACAGCCGTTCGACATCGTTGGCCAGCAGGTCGAAATATCGGGCTCAGTCGGCGTCGTGATTTACCCGGACCAGTGCCCCGATAACAAAAACAAGCTGATGGCATACGCCGATGCGGCCATGTATGCTGCCAAGCGTTTGGGCGGGGATGGTTATGCACTGTTCGAACCTCAAATGGAAGCCAGTGCATTGGATCAGCTGAATTTGCACAAAGACCTTCGTCATGCTGTCGAGCTTGGACAGCTGCAACTTTGCTACCAACCCAAGGTAGATGGACGGAATGGCGAAATTAAAGGCATGGAGGCGCTGCTGCGCTGGAACCATCCGGAGCGAGGTATCATCAGCCCCGAGGTTTTCATCCCGATCGCTGAACATTTCGGCCTGATCAATGGGTTGGGTAACTGGGTCATCAATGAAGTTTGCCGCCAGATGCAGACCTGGGCGGACGAAGGGATGCGGATGAACGTTGCGATCAATCTATCGGTACATCAGCTGCGCCAGGATGATCTGATCAGCAACATCAGCCAGGCGCTGAAGCGCCATAAAGTAGAGGCATCGCAATTGATGTGTGAACTCACTGAATCGGTTGCGATGAAGGACATCGAAGCGACGCAGCGTTTTTTCAAGGGGCTGGCAGGGATCGGCGTGCGTCTATCGATCGACGATTTCGGTACGGGCTATTCCAGCCTGAGCTACCTGCGCCAGTTACCGGCGAAGCAATTGAAGATCGATCGCAGTTTCATCAGCGATATCGAGTCGAATAGCGATGCCCGCGCGATAGTCAGCGCGGTGATCAATCTGGCGCATGTGCTGGATCTCAGCGTCGTCGCTGAGGGTGTCGAGACAGAGGGGCAGCGAAAAATTCTTCAGGATTTCGGTTGCGACGAACTGCAGGGCTTCCTCTTCTCCAAGCCGATGCATGAAGACAAAATGATTGCCTGGGTAGGTAAGCAGAAGCCGTCAACTGCGGAAAATATCCCGTCACAGGCTACGCAGTGGATGGCTCTGCCTAAAATTGGATGAGCTTCAGCATTACGGCAAACTGGTCTCATAGCCAGCCGCATCCAAGCTCAGAAGTGGAAAAATCTGCTATCTTTTGAAACAATCGGGACTGCTTCTATAACTCAGCTGCATAATTTTCCTCGCTGGCAAAGCGACTAGCGTATTATCTATTCGCTTGAGTAAAAAGCAGTGCCGGCACGTTATGTTGTCATAATCACTATCACTATAGGGGGGCATGCGCCTGGTCTGCAGGGTGATGGAAATTTATCCCGAAGGGTATTAATCACACAAAGGAGAAAATGATCATGGCAAATCCATTCGTACATATTGAGTTACACACCGGTGATCTCGCCAAAGCCAAGGATTTTTATGGCAGTCTATTCGATTGGAAGCTGGTGGATACGCCGCTCCCGGACGGTAGTTCTTACACGCTGATTAACGTTGGTGAGGGTACCGGTGGTGGAATGATGACCAGCCCTGCTTCAGGCGTACCGCCTCACTGGATGGCTTACGTCGGGGTGGACGATATCGTTGCAAGTACCGCAAAGGCGAAGTCACTTGGTGCAACCGTCGTACAGGATGTAATGGATGTGGCTGATTATGGCCGGATGAGCGTAATTGTCGACCCCACAGGCGCTACGATTGCTTTATGGCAAGGTAAGACAAAATAAGGTCGCGGACAAACGGGTCAAAGGCCGCTCCGCAGAATGCCTTGAGGCCGCTCCAGGCTCCAAGGCACCGCCGGCTCCTTATCTCTACGTTAGTCAGCTCGCTGCAATTTCTGGGAAGTCGGCTCATTGAGTATAAAAAGCGCCGTTTTGTGGCTTATTGTTTCCACGTGCTGTGCCGGATGCGTATCTGTAGACGAATGGCAGCGCGGGCTCGCCTATGCCCCTTCACGGGAAATTATGGCAACTCCCCAATTGGAGTCGCTTGCGTTTACCGATCAGTGGGTGGAAAGTCCAGCCACTGATGGAGTTGCAGCGGGTTTATTACATGGTTGGTGGATTCCCCATTCATCAAGCGACGCTCCGGCAGTTCTTTATTTGCATGGCAATTCTGGAAATATTTCCTCAAATCGAAATATAAGTGTAATTCACGGCCTGCACCGGGCAGGATTCGCCGTATTGGCCATCGATTACAGAGGGTATGGTCGCAGCACCATGGCACTTCCCAACGAATCCGCACTCTATGCGGACGCGCAAGCGGCCTGGGAGCGAATGCTGATACTTGCGCCGCATGCAAAGAAGCGCTTGATCTATGGCCACTCGTTAGGTGGGGCAGTAGCAATCGATCTGGCATTAACGGCAACTGATCTCGATGCGCTGGTTGTCGAGGGAACGTACACTTCATTCGCAGAGGTTGTGCAAACCACCCGGTATGGATGGCTTCCTCTGTCATTAATTCTTACCCAAAAATATGCATCCGACGAGAAGATCAAGAATATTCGAGTTCCAAAGCTTTTTATACATGGGTCGTCGGATGAAATAATTCCAGTTGAAATGGGGAAGCGCCTTTATGCCATATCCCTTGAACCAAAATCGTTACTTATTGTTCCCGATGGTCGTCATCGTGATACCGCTGTCAAAGCGGGTGGTGAATGGATCAAAGCTATGCGCCGTTTGGCTGGGCTGGGGGATCTCTAAATAAGTCCGCCATGGAGCGTTTGGTTGGTAACTTGGTTGGCAATGAGCTGACATTAATCGGGATGATTATAAAGCGCACGACGAAAGCCACAGCCAGATTACGATATTTAGTCTACGATACAGAGTGTAACGCAGCAAGTAGGCGGTGAACTGCGGATTTTTACCGCAGCCAACAAGGGACGGTGCTTTGCGAAATCGGCCGGTCTCGCCGACCGCATCGCCCATATGGATCCAGAGACCTATTATCGGCTGCTGAGTTTCGACCAGATGACCGGCCGGCCGGAAGTGGAAGCGTTTTTCCGGCGCGAGACCTTGTTCACCGCCGCCGACTTTGCCAGCCTGCGGGCCAACCTGAAACAATTGGCCAGCCAGCTGCACCAGCGTTGTACTACCGGACGGCTGAAGCTCGATCTCGATCTTGATGCCCACTTCTCGGACAAACCGCTGTCTTCGAAAAGCTGCGAGGGCAGCGGCTAGATCGGATCGTAAGATTTCGGGGATTCCATTTCATAGATTCCATTTTCAGAGATTCCTTAAAGCAATGCAGGCCAAACCATAGATCAGGACGGCTAACAGAATCACTGCGGCAAAACCCAGGTGAATAGCCAGCAAGGTGGCGAGAACCGCCCCTACCACCGAGGCGAAACCATTGATCGCCCATGCCCAGGGAATGGCATCCTGGGCCGTGCATGCCAGCCGCATCATGCCAGTCGGGAAAGGGACGCCCATGCATACCGCCAGCGGGGCGATCAGCCCCACTGAAATAGCTATTTTTGCCGCATCGGGCAAATGGATGAGCGCCTGGAACAGACCCGGCAGGATGGCGAGATAGAGTAGCGCCAAGGCACCTAGCACCATTACCGCCAGGGTAACATTTCTGCTGTTCGTCGCCCCCCTCCTCCCCCTTCCGGCAAGCCAGCTTCCCGCTGCAGCGAATACCAGAAATGCGCACAATACGACCGCCACAGCATACAGGGGGTGAGCCAGAAACAGCACAAACTTCTGGATGAAGGCTATTTCCATGAACATGAAAGCCAGGCCGATGGAAAGAAAATACAGGACTGCCCACGCAGAGGGCAACATACGCCGGCAGCGTGACACCGCAAGAGGCGCCAGGATCAGAAGAATGCTTGCGGCAAATGCCTGTACCAGTGTCGCCACCAGCAGCGGATAACTCCAGTCGAGAAGTGCAATACCGCCCTGCTCTCGCAAGGCGAACAATTCTGCAGCCGCATCCCATTTGAAGAAACGGAAAAAATAGGGCCGATCGTCGGTCGCCGGCTCGATGTAGAATTTGTATCGGTCGAGGAAGTCCTGGCGCTGTGAGCCCAGCAGTGCCACAGCTCCCTCATAGAAGTAGGACTGCGCCAGCAGATTGTAACGATTTGCTTCTTCAGGGCGCATTCCCGGGTAATAAGCCACGTCGAAAGAACGCGTGCGGCTGAAACCCTTGATTGCTACGATTTCCTGCGCCGTGAAATCGCTGTTCTTCACCAGCAGCGTGACAGTCTTCCAGCCCCGAATCATCACCAGCCGCGCACCGGGGTTGGAGACGCCGTTCCGCTCTAAAGCGGCTACCGCTGTAGCAAACAGCTTCAGCGTATCGCGCGGCGGCAGGGTTAGCCAGCGAGTAATGGCCAGCATGCCGTCCGGCCTGAGGCGGCTCAGGTAGGTCTGGAGCGCTTCCACCGTATAGAGATAGCTTTCGCTCAAGCCGTATAATCCGGCCGAGGCGACGCCAAATGAATCCAGCAGTGCTACCTGGATCAGGTCATAGCGGTCATGGCTGGTGTTGACAAAGCCGCGCGCCTCGCCTTCATGCACATGCACTCCGGGCCGGGTGTAAAGGTCTCCGGCAAAGTCATGAAAACGTTGCCGGACCAAATCGATGACGTTGCGGTCAAGCTCGACCGCATCAATTGAGGCAGCGCTGTGGTAAAGCGCCTGCAATACATCGCTCCCGGTCCCTGCGCCCAGTACCAGAACATTCGGCCGTTCCAGCACATGATAGGGCAGCGCCGAGGTAAGTTGGTCTAGGTAGGCCAGCGGCGCGAGCTTTCCGTCAAATCGTGTGATCACTGCCGGGCCATCCCCGTCCACAAACACCCCCAACTGGGGCGGTGGTTCGTCCGTGGCATTGAGGCTCATCCCGGGCGCATGACGAAAGGGGATGCGGGTATTTTCGGCTACCGTGATCTGGCCCAACGGACTGGAACGTTCTTCGACCACCTGCGCCCCGCCAATATTAAGGGTTTGACTCAAATCCTTGTAGGGAGAAGAATGCACTTGCAGCCAGTCGGCGGGCAGCACCACGGCTACCAGCAAAGCCAGCCCAAAAAATGCTTTCGTCAGCCATTTAGGCCCTGTCTTCAGCTCGATGGTGGCGATGGCAACAGCGAGCAAGCCTGCTGCTGTGAGAATGATCAGCACCTTCGGGGGTGGCACGAGAAACAGCATGCCGATAACGCCCAGGCTGCCCACCCCTGCGCCCAGAATGTCGAAGGCATAGATACGGCCCGCTTCCCGGCCGAAGTGCCACATGACAAGGCCGATGCCCAGCCCCCCGCAAAAGAAGGGCAACATCATCAGCAGGTACACGGCGAGCAGTTTGGCCAACTGGGTTTTATCCCACATCAGTTCGAGCGGATTGAAGGGGACCTGTTGCGCCAGCAGAAACGCTGCGGGCATCAGAAAAGCCATTCCTGTTGCAGCGATGAGATAGACTGCGCCGACGTGCGGAGCAATCTTTTCCTTCAGCAAGGTAAGCGCCGTGCCGCTTGCCCCATAGCCCAGCATCGCCGCGCTGATGATCATGTAGGCGAAGTGATGCCACAACACAATACTGAACAAGCGTGTCAGCAGCACTTCATACGCCAGTACGCAGGCTGAGAGCAGCCCAATGGCAATAAACGGCGGCCTCAGTACCGGCATGAGCACAGCCGTGGCTAATGTCCGCCGGTGAGCGGAACGAAACCTACCGGCACAATTTGACGGCTGGTGACCGAACCATCCGCATGTTTCTCCACCAGCATCAGATACTGGGTCATGAAATGCGCACCGAGCGGAATCACCATGCGGCCTCCTGATTTTAGTTGCTTGATTAGAGGGGGTGGGACGTGGCTTGCGGCAGCCGTCACCACGATGGCATCGAACGGCGCTGCTTCCGGCCAGCCATAGTAGCCGTCGCTCACCTTTACCTTAACATTCCTGTAGCCAAGCGATTTCAGCCGCTCGGCCGCCTGCTTTTCCAGCGGTTCAATAATTTCGATGCTGTATACGGATTTGACTATTTCCGCCAGTACAGCTGCCTGATAGCCTGAACCAGTGCCGATTTCAAGGACGTTATCGCCAGCTTTGACCTTTAGCAAATCTGTCATCAGTGCCACGATGGCAGGCTGTGAAATTGTCTGCCCATAGCCAATGGGAAGGGGACGGTTGAGATAGGCAAACGCAGCCAGCCAGCCAGGCACGAACCGATGACGCTCCACTTTTTCCATTGCTGCCATGACGCTGGGACTGAGAGTGAGACCCTCGTTGGCGACTACATCGATTAATACCTCCTCCACCATTTTATGGCGTTTTGCATCGAATTCCCCACCGTGTGAAGGGAAGGCGCAGCAGAAATAGAGAAATATGCTTATGATGAAGTAGCGCTTCATGACTTCATTAAAGCAAACTCTGGGCAAGATGCTGGACAAAATACGTGAAAAAAACGTTGAGGCAAGATTTCGAATGATTGGGGGCTTCATTGTAGAACCTGGGGCCCGCATGTAGAATCAGAATCCAGATGTTCAACGTGCCGGAGGAAAGCTGAATGAATATTTCTAAACCTCGTTCCCTGTTATTGTGCAGCAGCATTGCGATAGCGATATTTTCGGGTTCCCTTGCAGCGCAAGGCTTCGGTCAGTTGAAAGACATCATGGGCGGAAGTGGTGTCGGCGGCGCAGCCTCGTCGTTGGGGTCGTTGTCATCCATAATGCCGGGAAGCACAGGCAACGCTGCGGGAGTTATCGAATTCTGCATGAAGAACAATTACCTGAGCGGTGATAATGCAGCGTCGGTCAAGGACCAGTTGATGGGAAAGCTCTCCGGTAGCGGGGATCAACCGACTGAAAGCAACCCTGACTATGTCAATGGCGCGAAGGGTATTTTGAGTGGCAGTGATGGCCAAAGCATGGATTTGAGTATGGCCGGCCTGAAGGCCAAGGCGGCCAAAAAGGTGTGCCAAAAGGTGCTTGATCATGCCAAGTCCATGTTTTGATTTTCGGCTTTTGATTGCCGGTAAATAGCGCCCGGGTTTTTTTAGCAGGTTTGGCGACATCCTCTGCCTTTTCTGCTGGGCCGGATGCTGGGCGGATGTTTGCGATGTTTTCCAGTTTTCGCTAGCTGATACGGCGAGACGAGTCTGGCTATCGCCAGGGATGTCCACGATGTCATGTCGGCGGGCGCATGGCGGATTTCCCGCCGTGGCTTTATTTATCCTATTTTCTATTGTGCCATGGCCGTGATGTTATGAAAGTTCACATCTGGCATATCTATTGGATACTGGTAAATCGTTTTGACGACTGCTGAACTTTGGGAGAACAAGGTTGAGCGAAGCCATATCAGGGACTGAAGGGGCTGAGCCGGTTATCCGGCTGGCTTTCTTTTTCTCAATCCTCATTATAGTTGCTGTGGGAGAAGCGCTAGTACCGCGGCGTCAGCGCAGCCTTACGCGACTCACGCGTTGGCCAGGTAATCTCGGCATCGTGGCGTTGAATACGCTGATGCTCCGTATCATATTCCCCACAACAGCCATTGGGCTTGCGCTGCTGGGTGAAGAGCGCGACTGGGGTTTGCTGAACGCTCTCACCATTCCGGAATGGGTTGCGGTCCTGGTTGCCATCGTGGTCCTCGATCTGGCTATTTACCTTCAGCATGTATTATTCCATGCCGTGCCCGCGCTCTGGCGCCTGCATCGGATGCATCACACCGACCTCGATTTCGACGTGACTACCGGAGTACGGTTCCATCCGATCGAGATCATGCTCTCCATGGGCATCAAGCTGATAGTCGTGGCGGCGCTCGGAGCCCCGCCGCTTGCAGTGCTGGTTTTTGAAGTGTTACTCAACGCCACGTCACTGTTTAACCATGGGAATATACGCATCCCCCAGCTCTTGGACAGGGTTCTGCGCTGGGTAGTGGTGACACCCGACATGCATCGGGTCCACCATTCCTGGCACCCTGACGAGACGAACTCCAACTTTGGATTCAATCTGCCCTGGTGGGATAGGCTACTGGGCACTTATAAGGATCAGCCCCGAGATGGCCACGAGGAGATGACCATTGGCATCAATCTATTCCGTGAACCGGCTTGGGAGCGGCTCGATCGAATGCTGATCCAGCCTTTTATCGGACCTGCCAATAGCTACCCCATCAATGCACGCAAGGCGCCTGATCGGGTGCCTGCCGAGGAGCCCTTGCGAAAAGGTGGAGAGGAACAGAACTGACCCCCGCTGCAATTGAACCGCTACAAAACCAGAGTTATTCGAATTTGGCGTTATCGGATTTCCAATAACAGTGTCTGTTAAGGTTAATTCGGCGTACTGCCCTTCCCTGCCTCCTGCGCGGTATATAGCCGATGACGAAGATCCGACCCCGGCGAAACCTTATGACCTCATGGAAAGGACGGGCCGAGTCCGACTGTTTCCGCAGATGACACAAGCACGCGGATCTCGGATTCCCAGTCTTTAAGTTTCTTTATGGCATGTTTTCGTTGCGCTGCGGTCGTTGTGTTATGGAGATTTGCCACAAAGGCGCAGTTATAAACCCACACCTGCTCTGTATACTTCCTGTAGTCATCATTCGGCGAGCTATAAATACGTTCCATATAAGCCCGGAGCGCTATTTTTGCCTTATCCTGGCTCAAGTTATCCGCATTCAACCGCCGCAGTACCTGCACAAGATCCTGTTGGCGCCGATGGCGCTCGGTATTCCAGATATTGACTTCGTAGGGTGAGAGTGTCACCGACCGCGTAATAAGCTCTTGTTGCGCGTCGTCGAGGTTGCCATAGAAGAATTCAGCTCGCTCAGCTGTGCGCTTGATTGATTTCTTGAGACGCCGCGACGCGTCGCCCTGAAGGTGTTCGTCGCGAAACTCCTCATTAATTTTGGCGTATCGCCGCTCGATATTCTGTATCTGCTGTGGCGTCAGCGTTAACATTATTTCGGCCGTCATTGGCAGGGCACGATCGAATGCGCTGTCCATATACCCGCGCAAGTCAGTCCACAAACCACACGTACGCTCGGCTGTAATATCTTCCAGCACGAGATTCTGCGAGTTTGCAAGTAAATTGGCGTACCCAGGCAAGTGCGCACGCCGGTGCCAGGCAAACCATTGCGCGAGTGCTTCACGGGCTCGCGGTTTCTGCACATCGTTGAAATCGACAAACCGGTCAATCCACCAGTAAGTCAAATGATTTGCCTGGTTATAACCAAAACGGACTACGCTGCATCCCGCAAACGTGGATAGCACCAAAATCAGCACGGCGATAACCGGTAGCTTCAAAGGAAATGTGGTCATGGTATTGGGTCAGGACAACGCTGGAGATGCACTAATGAGTTTGCATATCGAGGACCCTGTCTGACGGTGTTTGCCCTCGGCGGCTATACCCGGTTATACCCGTTTAAACCGGACGAAGTAGCTTCAGCAACTCTTCTGCTCCGAGTCCTGAAGAGGCCGGGTTCTGACCGGTCACCAGCTTGCCGTCCACCTGGACGTAGGGGACCCAGTTGTCAGTTTTGCTGTAGATGCCGCCCCGTTCCCTTAGCCGGTCTTCCAATAGAAAGGGCACAACCGCGGTCAAGCCCACCGCTTCTTCTTCTGCATCCGTGAAACCGGTCACGTGCTTTCCTTTAACCAGATACTCGCCGTCCTTGCCCCGTACATTGACGAATGCGACCGGCGCATGACATACCGCGGCGACTGGCTTGTCGGCCGCCACGAAAGCTTCGATCAGCGCAATGGAAGTTGCATTATCAGGCATGTCCCACATCGGGCCATGTCCGCCGGGGTAGAAGACCGCATCGAAATTGTCCGCAGACACCTCCGCCAGCTTTTTCGTGTTGGCGAGTTCAGCCTGCGCAGCGGTATCCATGCGAAAGCGCTTCGTTAATAGAGTCTGGTATTCAGGCAGATCGCTTTTCGGATCGAGCGGCGGCTGACCGCCTTTTGGTGAGGCCAGCGTGATCGCTGCACCGGCATCCTTCAGCACGTAATAGGGAGCGGCGAACTCTTCCAGCCAGAAACCGGTTTTCTCTCCGGTATCGCCGAGTTGGTCATGAGACGTGAGAACAATGAGAATCCTCATAGCACAAACCTCCTTCTGTTTGAAACGCATGGTCTTTGTGATTTGCCAGTGTAACGCCATTTCAGGCCTGGCTCATTCGCTTATTACCTCGTCTAGCCTCTATCCGGCGATACCGAGGTGTTCAGTGTACGGACCTATCAGGTATCTAATCAACCACTCACAAGCCTGGGCTGAAATATTTTGATTCTCAGCCCCTTTGTAATTTTACCTTTCATGTCTTGACCCCTTGTCGACCCTGCCGGAATTAATCGCATAAAAAGCCATTTAACATATGTTTCATACTAATGTTATCACTTATGAAGTGTTCCTATATTGTTGATACATAAATATATATGTAAATATCATATACAGGATTTCGGGACGCAAGGCAACTTCTTGCGATCTGCATACATTGCCATCAGTTATCAATATGTGGCGGATACCCGAAAAAAATGAACGATGGCTGGAAATTCAATTTGTGGTCCCAGGATAAATTTGGGACTTGTCTAGCTCGCCGGAATAGTTGCCGGGATTTCTTGTCGCGTTCTGGCTTTTTATAGTTTCAGGGTCTATAAAATATAGAGTGTTATCGCAGATCTTTCCGGGCACTTGTTCGTCTAACGCCTATTCAGAATTCATTTCGAACTCATTCTTTTAAACTTGTTACATGGAGAATAATTATGTACCTGCAGTTTTTGTCGCCCTCCACAAATCGCCTGATTATTTCCGTTACGCTTTTTTTTGCGCTCCTCTCCCCCATGGCGTTTGGGCAGGTGCCGCAGCCCGCCGAGGCGCCGCAGCCCGCTGAGGGGACCATGAAAAGCATGATTGCAGCTATTCAGGCCAATTCCTTGCCGAACTTCGTGGCACCCGGAGATGAACCTTTTCAGGCCGGGATGACCAGGGAAATGCTCAGCAGCATTAACCAATCCCTTGCTTCACGCCTCACGCAGGGTTATACCTCTACATTCCTGACCAGGCTGAATCAACAGGGATTCGGGGTATATGTATGGAAGCTGGCATTCAAGGACGGCAATGATGATGTCCTTGTTTTCATGGCTGTGAAGGAGGGTAAGGTCGGCGGATTCTGGTTGCGGTAGTTCGTCCGCAGAAACCTGGCCCAGACTGGTTAGTGCGGATCCGGAGACATACATGAAAAAGATCAAGTTGATGTGCCTTGTCCTTATCCTGCTTGGATTAATTCCTGACGCTTCGGTATGGGCGCGCGGGGGTGGCGGAGGCGGAGGTGGAGGACGTGGCGGTGGCGGCCACATGGGAGGTGGAGAATTCGGCGGTGGCGGGCATATCGGAGGTCATATGGGGGGTGGGGGATTCGGCGGTGGCTGGCGTGGCGGAGGTGGTGGTGGAGGGCACCCCGGAGGAATGCATTTTGGAGGTGGAGAGCACTTCGGTGGAGGGGTAGGTTATTATCGGGGTGGAGGAGTCGGTCACTTTCACGGCGGCGGATTTGGTCATTTTCGTGGCCCAAGAGGCTTCTTTCTTGGCTATGGTTATGGGCTTGGATTCGGCTATGGGGGATACGGGCTGGGATTGGGATTAGGGTATGGCCTTGGCTACGGCGGCTTTGGTTATGGTGGTTATGGCGGGCTGCCTTATAACGCATATCCACCCATGGGTGGCGCGCCTGCGGTACCACCGGTATATATAGAGCGACAAGACATGCCGTCACAAGACGACATGCAGCCCCCGGGTCAGCTGCCACCCAACTATTGGTATTATTGCCGGGCGCTGGAGGGCTATTATCCGTATGTCAAGGATTGCCCCGACGGCTGGGAACAGGTGGCTCCCCAGCCGCCTGTTCAGTAATTAATGACAAAGGGTTGCAGATGGTCCTCACACCCCACGACCGCCGAACCATGCTAGCTATCGATATCGTGCAACCTGGAGCGCCGGAGGTCCTGAAGCCCGTTTCACGCCCGGTTCCTGAGCCCGCGGAAGGATGCATTCTGATCAAGGTCGAGGCGGCTGGCGTCAATCGCCCTGACATCCTGCAGCGGCGCGGCATGTACCCGCCTCCCTCAGGCGTCTCCAGCGTTCCGGGGCTCGAAATCGCGGGAGAGGTTGCTCATTTGGGGAAGGGAGCCGCGCGCTTCATTGTGGGGGATAAAGTGTGCGCGCTCGTCGCGGGCGGCGGCTACGCCGAATACTGTGTCGTACATGCAAGTAACGCGCTCCCCGTGCCGCAGGGGCTCAGTATGGTGGAAGCGGCGGCATTGCCGGAAACCTTCTTCACAGTCTGGACCAACGTGTTCCAGCGAGGCAAGCTCAAGGCTGGCGAAACAGTATTGATCCATGGCGGTTCCTCGGGCATTGGCACCTCCGCCACGATGCTTTCCAAGGCATTCGGCGCTACAGTGCTGGTTACAGTGGGTTCGGAGGAGAAACGCCAGGCATGCCTCGCGCTAGGCGCCGATCTGGCCATCAATTACCACACGCAGGATTTTGTCGAAGAGATTATGAAATTTACCGGTGGCAAAGGGGTCGACGTCGTCGTCGATATTATCGCGGGCGACTATGTCGCCAGGAATTACAAGGCGGCCGCGCAGAATGGCCGTATCGTCCAGATCGGTGTCCAGAATGGTCCGGCCAGAGAGCTAAACCTGATGACCATGCTGACCAAGCGGCTTACGCATACAGGCTCCACCTTGCGGTCTCGTAGCGTTCCGGAAAAAGCGCAAATTGCGCAGGAACTGGAACAGCAGGTCTGGCCACTGCTGCACCGAGGAAAATTGAAGCCTTCGATATTCAGGGTGTTCAGGCTGGAAGAAGCCGCCGAAGCGCATGCACTAATGGAAGCCGGCACGCATATCGGGAAAATCGTTTTGACGACCGCTGCGATGCGGACCGAATAGTTACCAAAGATCGCCCAGCACCCTGTTGACTACAAAGAGCACCACGGCGAGCGCAAGCAAGCCTAGCAATACGCCACCCTCCTCAAGCACGGTAGCCACAAAACCAGACATACGGTCAAGACGACGGAAAAAATATAAGGCAACAAAAATGCCAACTACCATCGCTGCATACAAGATCTCCACATACCCGACCTGATAATACCATTCGTCGTTGTCCACGCTAATTATTCCCTTCTCTATTGCGCCCCTGGATATGTGGCACGGCTGTTTTCTCTACTTTAGATAAACTGAGCATTGAATGTGCGCCCTGCCCTGCGGCGCTCCGATATTTTAAACTTAAGGCCGCTTGTTGTTTTCACATACGGCTTGCAATAAGCCTGATTTGATGCCGGCGTCAACTTCTTCATTCCGGTGTTTTCCCTGTTTTTCCCACTTCGCATAGCACTCCAATCCGCAAAAATGCAGCACGTAATCAACGGCCTCTTCGTTCAGGGCTTCTGATACAGGAATTTCCTTCAAGCATACGTTACAGGGAACAATGTCTGGATCAGATGGTATTTCCGGCTCTCGCATTTTAAATCTCCTTTTCCAGTTCATCATGCTGATCCTGTGTTTCTAAAGGGAACCGGCCAGGGCGAGGAGCTTTGGCACCCCGGCCAAGTGCACGACCGTTGTTTCAAGCACCTGAATGAGGAGCGCCGGATAAATGCCCAGCCCTATCAACAGCAATGTTAGCGCAGCCAGCGTTACACTTTCCGCCAGGGAGGCCGAACCCGCAAGCATTGCCTCTTGTCCATGGGTTGCCTTCGGCTCATGCGCACACATCGCGGCGACAATTCGCAGATAATAGAACAGCCCGATCGCGCTCCCGACCGCCAGGACAATGACAAGAAGCCACAAAGACGCGCCGACCGCGGCCGCGAGCACGTAGAACTTGCCAATGAAACCCATCGTCAGCGGGATGCCTGCGAGTGAAAGCAGCATGGCCGTAAACCCGCCCGCCAGCCATGGCCTGCGCCAGAACAGACCGGCATAATCGGCAAGCATATCGCTGTCCCGTTCCGGAGTACCTCTGGACAGTACCGTAACAACGCCAAAAGCACCCAGCATCGTAATGAAATAAGCCGCCAGGTAGTATGCCACTGCCTCGACCGCCATCGCGCCGAACGCCAGAAATCCGACCAGCAGATAGCCAAGCTGTGCGATAGATGAATAGGCAAGAATTCGCTTGATATTATCCTGGCGCAAGGCGAGCAGGTTTCCTGCCAATATCGTAACGATTGCGATCAGGCTCAACGCCATCACGACCGATTGCGACTGGTGCGCGTCCGCCGTGACGAAATAACGTAGCAGCATCGCAAGCATGGCGCCTTTCGAAACCGTTGCAATGAACGCGGATATCGGTGCAGGCGCGCCTTCATACACGTCTGGCGTCCACATGTGAAATGGCACCAGCGCGAGCTTGAATCCGGCGCCAACCAGGATCAGCGCAAGCCCGGCAAGTCCATAAGCGCCGAGCCCTCGCTCAAAGATGGCAGGCATGGCGCCAATCTGCGCGAACTGCATCGTACCCAGTTGCGCATAGATCAACGCCATGCCGAACAGCAGGAATGCCGAGGAAAAGCCTGCCAGAATCAGGTACTTAATGCCTGCTTCGAGCGGACGCTCGGCGCTTCGGGGATAGGCTATCAGCGCAAAAAGCGAAACACTGAGCAACTCCAGCCCGAGCAGGAGTGAGGCGAAGTGGCTGCTCGCGACCAGTACCGCGCCCCCCAGCGCAGCCAGCAGCAGCAGGATATAAAGAGCCTCATGGTGGCTTTCCCGTCCACCGAAATAACGGTAGCACAACACCGTGACGACAAAGGTCGCAGCGAAGATGAGGCCCATGTAGAACAGCGCGTAGTTATCCACGATCAGCAGTGGCGTAACCTGGCGCGGCCCGAAGCTCGCTGCCAAGAGCAATGCCGCGAAGGAGATGATCAGCCCGAGCAGTGTCAACACCATTACCAGCTGCGAGCGGCGGTAAAAAGCAGCCGCCAGCATCACCGCCACCGCAGTCGCCGCAACGATGATGAGCGGCAGCAAGACCATCATATCGGAATGTGTCAGGATCATTCCGCACCCGCTTGGTATTGCCCGGCCGCCATGTTTCGCAGACCATTGATGGCGGACGCTGCCGTATCGAGGAGCGGTTGCGGATACAGTCCAAGCCAGACCGTAATGGCGGCCATGGCACAAAGGGTTGTCATTTCCCGGGCGGAGAGGTCGGGCAGTTGCCAACCATGCGTATTCTCGCCATGAAAAATTTTCTGCACCAGCGCAAGCGCATACACGACACTGGCGACAAATGCCACGGCCGCGACGGACGCCAGCACGCTGCTGGCGCGGTATAATCCCATCAGTATCAGGAATTCCCCGACGAAATTACCCATTCCCGGCAGCCCAAGCACGGCAATGGCAAAAAACAATCCCATTGCCGCCAGGCGCGGCATGACGCTCCACAGGCCTTCAAAGCGACGCATATCGCGTGTGTGGGTCCGCTCCTGCAAAATGCCTGCGATTACAAACAGTGCTCCCGTACTGATGCCGTGCGCGATCATTTGCATCACGGCCCCCCCAAGCGACCAGGGATTCCAAGCGAATATCCCGAGCACCACAAAGCCCAGGTGACTCACGCTGGTGTAGGCCACGAGGCGCTTGAAATCCGTCTGGGCGAACGCCAGGAAAGCGCCATAGAGAACTCCGGTTGCTCCCAACACCATCGCCACCGGGGCGAATTGCAGCGCCGCCTCGGGAAATAGCGGAACAACGAAGCGCAATAGCCCGTAGGCTCCGGTTTTCAGCAGCACCCCTGCAAGAATCACGCTTCCTGCTGTCGGCGCCTCGGTATGTGCGTCCGGCAGCCAGGTGTGAAATGGCACGATGGGTGCCTTGACTGCGAACGCAATGAAAAAGCCGAGCATGATCCACAGCTCGGTGGAGGGAGACATGGGCGTATTCAACAGCTCGAAATAATCGAATGTCAGGACTCCAGTGCTGCGGTAGTGGACGAATACCAGCGCAAGAATTGCCACCAGCATGAACAGACCGCTCCCCTCGGCAAAAATGAAGAACTTGATCGATGCATACTGCCGCTTCTCATGGCCCCAGATCGCAATCATGAAATACATCGGCACCAGCATCAGCTCCCAGAAGAAGAAAAACAGAAACAGGTCCAGCGCAAGGAATACGCCGACCGCCCCTGCCAGAGTCCATAGCAGGTTGAAGTAAAAGAACCCGGCACGCTCCTGGATTTCCGTCCAGGAGCAGGCCACCGACACCACGCCCAGAAAAGCGGTCAGCATGACCAGGAGCAGGCTTATTCCATCCATGGCCAGATGAAAGCTCACTCCGAAACGCGGAATCCACTCCGCCCTGATCTCGGCAAGCCACCCCCCGTGAGCGGGAAGAGCCATAGCGCTGGCAGACTGCAGCCAAAGCCATATCGTCAATACGAGCTCGATGCCCACCGTAGCCAGCGCAACCCACTTCGCAGAGCCCGGATGCCACCGATTCGCCATCCATGCCAGCAAACCGCCGGCCACCAGGATGAAAATTAATGCGGAGAGAATCATGCGAATATCCCGATGAATATAATACCGATCGATCCGGCGGCAATCGCCGCCGCGTAGCGGCGTACCTGTCCGCTTTGCGTTGCACTCAAGGCGCGATAGAGAAACAGACAAAGCTCGGCCAGGCCGCTGTAGATATTGTCGATCACGTCGTGCCGATCGACCTTCTTGAGCCACCTGAGTACGCATGAAATCGCCATGCTGTAGATATTGTCGATCACGTCATGCCGATCGGCGTACGCAAGCCAGAGATAGGGCCGGACGAACAGGAACTCATAAAAACGGTCGAAACCCCAGCCAAAATGCCAGAACTTCCGGATTCTTGCCAATGCCGGGATCAGCATCAGTCCATGGAGAAAGGTGGGATATCTCAAAAACAACAGGTACGCCAACGCGATGCTGCCAAGAGAGGCAGCAATTGCGAGCAGCTCCAGAATGGTTTCGTCATTTTTACCGTCATAAACGACCTGAACCGGCGGCAAGGCATGCTGAACAAAGCTGGAAAACAGCGTTAAATTGCCGAGAAAAGGTGGAGTTTCAATCCATCCGCTGACTAGAGAGAGTGCGGCAAGAACTATAAGCGGTATAGTTATGCGCAGCCCTGGCCGTCTGGTTTCGGGAGGCGTCGCAGTCCTCGCTTCGCCAAAAAAGACGAGAAACACCACGCGAAAGATGTAGAGGCCAGTCAATATTGCACCTCCCCATCCCGCCGCCCATAACCATGGATTCCCTCCTGCTGACGACCAGGCCTGCCAAAGAATCAGGTCCTTGCTGTAGAAGCCCGCAGTAACGAGCGGCAGCGCCGCGAGCGATGCGCTGCCAATCAGAAAAGTCCAGAATGCGACGGGAAGTTTTTTCCTCAGTGCACCCATCCGGAAAATATTATGTTCCTCGTGCAGGCTCATGATGACCACGCCTGCGCTCAGGAACAGCAAAGCCTTGAAGAAGGCGTGCGTCATCAGGTGAAAGATGGCCGCTGACCAGGCACCTACTCCAAGAGCAAGGAACATATAACCGATCTGGCTGATGGTCGAATAGGCCAGCACGCGCTTGATGTCGTTTTGAGCGAGCGCACTGAACCCCGCCAGCAGCAGGGTAAGGGCGCCGATCACTGCTACCGCAAGCTGCACCACTGGTGCGAGCGTAAAGAGCACATGCGTGCGGGCGATCAGATATACGCCTGCTGTTACCATGGTCGCCGCATGCATCAGCGCGCTCACCGGCGTAGGCCCGGCCATTGCATCAGGCAGCCATGTCTGTAATGGAAGCTGCGCGGATTTGCCCACCGCACCGGCAAGCAGAAGTGCCGCAGCAACGATGGCGAGCCCTGACCCCTCCGGCCATTGTTGGCCGGCACGCTGCATCAGCGGCTGGATATCGAGGGTTCCCAGATGGGTAAACAGCAGAAAAAGGCCGGTCGCCATGGCGGTATCGCCGATCCGGGTCACGATAAACGCTTTGCGCGCCGCGCGCCCGTTGACAGGATCCCGATACCAGAATCCGATCAGCAGATAGCTGCAAAGCCCCACCCCTTCCCAACCCAGATAAAGAAACAGCAGATTGTCGGCAAGAACCAGGATGCACATCGAGCCGACGAAGAGATTCATATAGGCGAAAAAGCGCGCATACCCCTCATCGCGGCTCATGAACTCTGTGGAATAGAGGTGTATCAGAAAACTGATGACAGTCACGACCAGGACCATCACCAGTGATAACGCGTCAAGAAAAAAAACAATCCCTGGCGAGAAACCGGCCACAGCAATCCAGGTCCATGCTTCCTGCCGGAAAACAAAACCCGGGGGTGGCGCAGCGATGAAGTCTATTCCGATCAGGATGGCGATGAGTGCCGAGAGAGCCACCGAGCTCGTCCCAATTACCGCAATACTGCGATGCCCCAGATATCTTCCACTGAGCGCCAGCACCAGGAAACCGGCCAGAGGCAGCGTGGGAATAAGCCAGAGCAGGGACAGCATGTTATCCCCGCATCTTGCTCACCGCGTCGGCGTCCAGGGTCTGGAAGCGGCGATGGAGCAACAGCAGCAGTGCGAGGCCGACCGAGACTTCCGCCGCTGCCACCGCGAGGATGAAGATGAGCATCACCTGGCCATCGGCCTGCTCCCACCGCGCACCGGCAACCACGAAAGCAAGCCCGGCCGCATTCAGCATGATTTCGATCGACATCAGGATGAAAATCAGATTGCGCCGGACCAGGATGCCGATTAGCCCGAGCGCGAACAGGACCGCCGCAAGCACCAGCCCATGGTGCATGGGTATCGCGGCAATGGCCTCAGCCGTTCTCATGGTCGCGCCCATTCCCGCGCCGGCCTTCGTACCATCCCAGATGACACGCTCCTACCAATCCTGCCAACAGCAGAAGTGAAGCCAGTTCAACACCCAGAAGATAGGGACCGAAAAGGATGATGCCGACCTCCTTTGCCCCCACTCCGGCAGCGCCGGTGGGCGTGCTGCCGTCTTGCGTGAGGATATAAAGCAGCTCGGCCAGCAGCAGCGCCGCCAGGACAGCAGGCCCTGCCCACATGCCGGGGTTCAGCCAGTCTCGTTCCTTTACCGCGGCGGCCTTGCCGAGGTTAAGCATCATCATTACGAACACGAACAGAACCATAATCGCACCCGCGTAGACGATCACTTCCAGTGCCGCCGCAAAGGGTGCGCCCAGTACGTAGAATACTATTGCCACAGCGAGCAGCGAGACGATCAGGTAGAGCAGCGCGTGCACCGCGCTCAAGCCCACGATGACCATCAGCGTGGCTGCGACGGCGATGGCGCCGGAAAGATAAAATGTGAATTCCATGCTGCCTCCGTACTTTCAGTTCTGGTTCGGAATTCAAGGCAACAGGCGATGCAGATCCACGGGTGGCGCCTCGTCGTCGGCATCGCCTTTGTCCTTGCCCTTGATCGCAAGGCCCGCCACGCGATAGAAGTTGTAATCGGGGTACTTGCCGGTACCGTCGATCAGCAAATCCTCTTTTTCGTACACCAGGTTCTTCCGGTCGTACTCACTCATTTCAAAATCCGGCGTGAGCTGGATCGCGTCGGTGGGACAAGCCTCTTCACAGTAGCCGCAGAAAATGCAGCGGGAAAAATTGATCCGGAAAAATGATGGGTAACGCCGGCCGTATTCGTCTTCCGTTGCCTGTAGCGCAATGCAGTCCACCGGACAAGCGGCTGCGCAGAGATAGCACGCCACACAGCGTTCTTCTCCGTCAGGGTCGCGGCTCAGGATGATACGGCCGCGCCAGCGTGGCGGAATAACAGGTTTCTCGTCCGGATACTGAATCGTCACCCGGCGCCGAAACATGTGCAGAAAGATCGTCCACATCGTTTTCAGAGAATTCCACATGTCATTTTTCTCCTTAAGTCACAGTTCACCCCGGCACTCTCATGATTCCCACGCCAATACGATCGCCCCCGTGACCAGCAGATTGACCAGGGTGAGAGGCAGCATCACTTTCCAGGCATAAGCCATCAGTTGATCGTAGCGGGGCCGCGGCAACGACGCGCGCAAAAGAATGAAGAAACCGATGACAATGAAGGTTTTAAGCAGAAACCACATCAATGGAGGCAACAGCGGCCCCAGCCAGCCGCCAAAGAACAGTGTCACCATCATCGCCGAAATGAGAATGACGCCGACGTATTCGCCGATAAAAAACAGCCCGAACTTCATGCTGGAGTATTCGGTGTGGAAACCGGCGACCAACTCGTTCTCCGCCTCCGGGAGATCGAAAGGCAGCCGGCGCGCTTCGGCAATGCCGGCAACGGTAAAGGTTATAAACCCGAGGAACTGCGGAATGCAAAACCAGAGGCCTTCCTGCGCCGCGACAATATCGCGCAGATTGAACGAGCCGGCCAGCATGACCACGCCCATCAGCGAAAGCCCCATGAAGACCTCGTAGCTCAACATTTGTGCTGCTGCCCGGAATCCTCCCAGCAGCGAATATTTGTTATTCGACGCCCATCCACCCAGAACAATGCTGTAAACCCCAAGCGAGGACATGGCGAGGAAAAACAATAAACCGATATTCAGATCGACTACACCGATACCCGGCGCGATGGGCACAACGGCGAACGCGAGCAGGGTGGCGATAGCGATGATTGCCGGCGCCAGCACGAACAGGGTCCTTTCAGCGAACGGCGGTATCCAGTCTTCCTTGCTGAGGAGCTTGATCGCGTCGGCGGCGATCTGCAGCACGCCGAAGGGGCCTACCCGGTTCGGCCCATAGCGGTCCTGCCAGACGCCAAGCAACCGGCGCTCTATCCAGGACAGCAGCGCCGCGAAACTGAACACGACCGCCAGGATCAGGATCACGTTCGACCAGGCGAGCGCCAGTTCACTCATGGCGCAGCTCCCTCCCCTATCTCTGTACCCTCCTCCATTTTTGTCACCTTGCCCCATGCCGGCAGTGTGATTCCGGTCAGGCCTGGCAGACCGGCGGGCAGCCCGGCGACGCCGCGCTGCAACTCGGCCTTCAACCGCACTGGCAGCCTCTGATCCGCTCGGCCTTTCCTGTTCAATTGCAATTGCGCGCTATTTCCAGCAACCAGGCCGAGTTCTGCTGCATCCTCGGGGTTGAGCGCCAGATAGGGCCTTGCAGCAAGCTCGGCGATGCCGGGCGCGAGTGCGCTCAACTCCTCCGTACCGAAGATATGATGCAGTGGCACGACCAGCCATTCGTCAGCGCGCCGGTTGAATGCCATGGGTATGTTGCTGAAGTAGGCTATTCTGCCGCTTGGCGCTGGCTCGATCAGACGCACACCGGGGTCACCACCGGTAAGCGAGCTGCCCACCTCATCCTGAAACTTGTTGACTGCCTGCACCGAGTTCCAGCCCGGTGCCCAGAAACGGGGGATGAGTGCCGGAGGAGGATGGCCCAAATATCCTTCCATCGAAAACGAGAACGGCGCGTCCGGATCGTCGGGTGGTTCTGGCTCATGCACGCTGATGTCGGCCAGCATGGCCGTGCGCCCGCTGTAGCGGTGTGGCTCGCGCGGGATTTTCTGGCCGTCGATGCGAAAACCCGACGCCGGTGCGGCGCTTAAAATGGGTTGCAGCCCGGGGATCTCTCTGGCACAGGCGGTAGTGACATGGTCCAGGTTCAACCAGGGATCATCCTTGTCACGGCCGGTCATGCCCATAATGTCTTGCACCCAGCGCCAGCTTTCCTGGATGTCACCCTGGGGGACGAATACCTGAAAGAAGCGCTGTGCCCGGCCTTCGTTGTTCACCAATGTGCCATCCGCCTCGGCGAAAGTACCCGCTGGCAGTACCACATCGGCCCTCGTGCTGGTTTCATGGTCGATGTGGTCGATGACCACGACGTGTTGGGCGGCGGTAAGAAACCGGTCGACCGCCGCACCGTCGGCGCGCCGATAAAGATCGTTTTCAAGGATAATAACGGTGTCGGCGGAAGTTTCAGCGGTATCAGCGATACTACGCACCGTCTCGAACGCCGATTCGAAGCTGGCGCCACCTATCATCGCCGCGCCCAGGCTGTTGCATTCGGTAACCGCAAAACAAAGCTCCGCCGGGTGTCCGCTATTGCACAGCGCCCACGCTACGTTGGCTGCTGCCTCAATGACGGCCGTATCGCCGCAGCCCATGCCGGAGATAACGAGGGGACGCTCCGCGTTTTTTAGCGCCTCTGAGATGGCATAGGCCAGCTTGTACATCGCATCTGGCAAATTCGGGACCGGCGGAGCACTGGAATCGAGCGCATGCGCTACTGCGAAACCGAGACGGGCCAGGTCATCGGGCGTGCCGCGAAAGGTTTGCGTGGCGACGTCATCGAGCTTGGTGCTGGTGATAGTGGCGACAAATAGCGGTCCTCGTTCCTGCTGCACTGCCTCACGCACGGCGTGGTCGTTCCAGTGCGGGATGTGCATCTTTTCGGCTATCTTCCGCGGCTGGCGCCGCACTGATTGGCGCAGCGCGAGCGTGAGCAGCGGCGCGGTATTGGTTACATCCTCACCCAGCACCAGAACAGCGTCGGCGAGTTCCACTTCGTGCAACGATGGCGAACGGGCGGGTCCCTGCCTCAAAATATCCAGGATGGAGGCGAGCAGACGGCCATCCCGTTCGGACACGCCAGCATAAAACCGTTCGGGCCCAACCAGAGTGCGCAGCGCAAAGTTGGCTTCGATCGAAGCGCGCGGAGACCCGATGCCGATTGGTTTGCCCCCATTGGACAACAGCGTAGCCAGGTGCTGAAGCACCTCGCGTTTGGTGGCAGATTGCAGCGGTCCGTTCCAGTCTTTTCGCAGAACGGGTTGCCCGATTCTGCGCTTGCTATTGACGAACTCGTACCCGTAGCGCCCGCGGTCGCATAGAAAATAGCCGTTGACCGCACCATTGAAACGATTGTGAATGCGCCGCAATGTGCCATAACGCTCGCCGGGAATCGTGTTGCAGCCCAGTGCGCAGTGTACGCACACCGAGGGCGCTGTCTGGAGATCCCACTTGCGGGTGTAATGCTGCTTCAGGGTTTTGTCGGTGAAGACACCGGTTGGACAGACCTCTACCAGGTTGCCGCTGAACTCGCTTTCGAGGGTGCCGTCCTGATGGCGGCCGAAGTAGACCTGATTGCGCAGCACCAGCGCGTCCAGATCGCGTCCGCCGGCGTAGTCGCGGTAGAACCGCGTACACCGGTAGCACTGGATGCAGCGGTTCATCTCGTGATTGACGAGAGGGCCCAGGTTCTGGTTGTGAAACGTACGCTTCCGGCCGCGATAACGGCGATAAGCATGCCCGGTCATGACCGTCATATCCTGCAGATGGCATTCACCGCCCTCGTCACATACCGGACAATCGTGCGGATGGTTGATCATCAGCCATTCGATCACGCTGGCGCGAAACTCCCGCGCCTCGGGGTCATCAATCGAGATGCGGGTTCCCTCCGTGGCCGGCGTCATGCAGGCCATGACGATTTTGCCGTGTTTGTCCTCCTTGTTCTTGAATTGCTTGATTGCGCATTGACGGCAGGCACCCACCGAGCCCAGCGCGGGGTGCCAGCAGAAATACGGGAGGTTGAGTCCCAGTGAAAGACATTCCTGCAGCAGGTTTTCGCCATCTTTGACCGGATAGGGCCGATTGTCGATATGGATGGTTGTCACCTTCATCTCCAGGGGCAGCGTTTCTCGCGGATGTGCCGTTCAAAATCATCCCTGAAATATTTGAGGCCGCTTTCCAGCGGCTCCGCGGCACCGGGCGCCAATGCGCAAAACGTATGCCCCGGACCCAGCAGGCGCGTATGGAATTGCAGTTGTTCCAGATCCGAGGGCTGACCATGCCCTTCTTCCAGACCTTGCAGGATCTGCTCGACCCACGACAGTCCGGACCAGCAAGGCGTGCACCACCCGCATGATTCCTGCGCGAAGAAGTGTTCGAGATTGCGCAGCATGCCTACGGGACAGGTCTTGTCATCGAGGACGATCATGGTGCCGGTCCCGAGGCGGCTGCCCGCCGACTGCATCGAATCGAAATCCATGGCTACATCAAGGTGGTCGGCGATCAGGAAATCGGTCGATGCGCCGCCCGGCAGGAGACCGCGAAACCGGTATCCGTCACGCATGCCACCAGCATGCTCTTCCAGGATTTCGCGGATGGGCGTACCCATCGGCAATTCCCACAGCCCCGGCTTCTTCACTCTTCCGCTCACGCCGTACAGTTTGGTGCCGCTGTCGTCGCTGCGGCTCAGGCTTTTGAACCACGCGGCGCCGTGATTCACGATATGCGGCACGTTACACAGTGTTTCGACGTTGTTGACGACAGTGGGCTTGCCCCATAAACCGCTTACCTGCGGATAGGGAGGCTTGGCGCGCGGATTGGCGCGCTTGCCTTCGAGCGCATTGAGCAGCGCGGTCTCTTCCCCGCACATATAGCGCCCGGCGCTGACATGGAGGTGCATCTCCAGGCTGTATTCCGAGCCGAGGATATTCCTCCCCAGATAGCCATGGCGGTATGCTTCGGCGATTGCCTGCTCCAGCCGCTCCGCCGCCAGCTTGTAGGCCCAGCGCAGGAAAATGTAACCGATATCGGCCTGGACCGCATACGCGCTTACGACCATGCCTTCTATCAACTGGTGTGGATCGCCTTCGAGCAACAGGCGGTCCTTGAACGTGCCGGGCTCCATCTCGTCCGCATTGCAGATGAGATACTTGGGGTGCGGCGCATCATCCCCCATCGGCACGAAACTCCATTTCTGCGCGGTGGGAAAACCCGCTCCGCCGCGCCCGCGCAGGTTCGACTCCTTTACTGCCGCCATGACTTCGCCGGGCGCCATGCGCAAGGCCTTGCGCAGCGCCGCGTAGCCCCCCCCCTTCTCGTACTGTGTGAGATCCGGCGGTTTTTTTCCCGGCGAAATGTTATGGGTCAGCGGTTTTTCCATCGGCAGGCTCTTTTTTTTCCTTTTTTTCTTCCCTTATTTCTTCCGTCTGATACTTCGCGAGGATTTCATCGATCCTGGCAGGATCCAGGTCCTGATAATGCGCGTTGTCGATCATCATCGCCGGCGCATGGTCGCAGGCGCCGAGGCATACATTCGGCAGCAGGGTGAAGCGGCCATCAGCGGTCGTCTCGCCCAGCCCGATACCCAATCGCGCATGCAGATGTTGATGCAGATGCTCGCAGCCCATGATCCAGCAACTCACGCTGTCGCATAGCAAGATTACGTGCCTGCCTACCGGCTTGCGGAAAATCATGTTGTAAAAAGTCGCGACCCCATCCAACTCGACCGGAGTCATCTGCAGGGCTTCGGCCACGTCCGCGATGCTTTCATCCGACACCCAGCCGCGGTGCCGCTGCACGATCTTGAGCGCCTCGACGCAGAGCGCGCGCGTGTTCGGGTAGTGATGCGAGTGGGCTTCTATTTCCGTTCTTTCCTGTTCGCTCAGCATATTTCCTCAACGGTCCACGTCGG
>JBDTWQ010000137.1:0-4906 GCA_040006595.1 Nitrosospira sp. | reverse complement strand
TCAGGGCGATGGGGTTGCCACGCGCCGCCGGAGACGTTGTCGGTTTGCTGGGCATGGGCGGTTGGCAAAAATACCAAGGCCATCAATACTACGCTTCCCAGGTGGAACACTGTAGAGAAAATTCTTGGAATCATATTGATTCTCCTATTTTCCAGTTGCGGATACCCATCAGCAGGCCAATTATCAAATCGAAATGGTCCTGGTTCATTCCTTCTTCCGGGATTCGCAAACATATGATAATTGAATCGAGCATGATGCGCACTTCGCTTCTTGTTTTTGAATTCGTACTGTCGCGGCCATAAATTGGGGCGTTTTTAAACGAAAACGCGGAAGCGTATCAGCGAAATTCCTTAAGCCGCTTTACGAAAGGTCAGATTAATCCGATAACCGCCCGTCAAAGGATGATTTCCTTCCTTGAGAGGCAAAACCCCATGATAACGCAGCCTCGACGGGCCGCCCCATACCATGACATCGCCATGCACCAGCTGCACTCGAACCGGCTTGTCCGCCCGCCGCAAGCCACCCCAGAGAAAAACCGCTGGAATGCCTAGCGAGACCGAGACAATAGGCGCACTAAAATCCTGCTCGTTCTTGTCTTGGTGCAACGATAGCCGCGCCCCCGGTTCGTAGCGATTGACGAGACAGGCATCGGGTTCGAAATCTTTGAAACCAGCGCTTGCCGCAGCGTTTTGCGCCAGTTTCAGGAACACGCCAGGCAGGTGGGGCCAGGGCTTGCAGCTTTCCGGATCTGTCGCGTCGTAACGATATCCGGTGCGATCCGTCACCCAGCCATAGGTACCACAATTTGTCAGCGCCACCGACATGCGGAAGCCGCCCGGCGTGATCATATGGCGAAAGGGTGCCTCGCCTATGACACCATGCAGCGCTGCGAAAATAGCTGCTTCATCCGGCACGGCGAAGCCTCGCAGCACTACCGCGCCAATGCACAATTCCTCACGCCACGCCTCGCGTTGCGCCCTTTCTTCAAATTTAAACAGATCCAATGTCATTCTTGTTCATCCTTTCAGGTTGCATCATGAAAAATAATGCCTGCCGTATGACGATGGCCGGAGCGCAGACGGCTCACGCCATGCCGAAGATTGACCCGATACACGCCGCGCGCGCCCTGCACCGGGCGATGATGTACGGCAAAGGCAACGGCATCCCCTTGTCTGAGCGGGACGACTTCAGGGCGCGACTGCATGCGTGGCCGTTGCTCGGTCAATACGAATTCGCCGCCCGTGAAATCCCGTCCCGGTTCCGATAATAGTATAGTGACCTGAATCGGGAAGACATGCTCGCCGTATAGGTCTTGATGCAGGCAGTTATAGTCGCCGGGTGTATATTGCAACAGTAAAGGCGTCGGGCGGAGCTGGCCCGCAGCATGACATCGCTTGATAAAATCAGGATGTTTCGCTGGATAGCGGGCGTCAATTCCCATTGCCTCATTCCAGCGGTTTGCAACAGGCACCAGCCGGGGATATATCGACGTCCGCAGTCCGGAAATGATGCCAGGTAGCGGATAGCGGAAATACTTGTACTCGCCACGGCCAAAGCCGTGATGGCCCATCACCACCCGGCTGCGAAAAATATCCTCCACCGCATACAGCCGGACCAGTGCGCCGCATTCTTCGGATGTAACAAGATTTTCGATTATCGCGCACCCCTGCGCATCCAGATCATTCGATACCCGCTCCCAGTCGAAGACTTTTATCCGGTGGGAAAAATTCCTGACTGGAATAATCGCTGGGGCTTCCTTCATGAGTGCATTCATAAGTGCGCCTCCCCTTCCGCCTCTCTCCGCAGCAAGGCGCGCTTGCGTGCCACGCCCCAGCGATATCCCGACAGGACACCATCGTTGCGCACCACCCGATGACAGGGAATGGCAACCGCCAGCGCGTTAGTAGCGCACGCCTGCGCCACCGCCCGTACCGCCTTCGGTGAGCCAATACGCTTTGCAATATCAGTGTAGCTTGCGGTCTGGCCCACCGGAATTTCGCGCAAGGCTTGCCATACACGCTGTTGAAACGTGGTACCGCGTATATCCAGCGGCAGGTCCAGGCCGATACCCGGCGCTTCGATAAAACCAACTACCTTGGCGACCAGCTGTTCGAAATCATCGTCGCCGCCAATCAGGCTGGCGCGGGGAAAGCTATCCTGCAGGTCGCGCGCCAGTTTGTCGGGATCGTCCCCCAGGAGAATGGCGCAAACGCCCCGGTCACTTTGGGCAACAAGGATCGGCCCCAAGGAGCATTCGCCAATGGCAAAGCGGATTTCGGTATCGGTGCCGCCAGCACGATAGTTGCTCGGTGTCATGCCCAGAATGTCATCCGCTTTTTCGTAGAAACGGCTGTTGGAATTGTAGCCGGCGTCAAAAATGGCATCGGTCACGGTACCGCCGACGCTACTGTAACCAAGTTCATTACGCACCCGCTTCTCACGTTGTGCCGCTACGTATTGTCTTGGGGTCAATCCGGTGACGTGCTTGAAAACGCGGTGAAAATGATAGGGACTCATCCCTACGCGCTTTGCCAGTTCTTCCAGGACTGGCGTGGTCTCCGCTTCCTCAATGATACGGCAGGCCTGCGTGACTTTGGCTGCGTATTGTTCAGCCAGCGAGGGCCGGTCCGGCTGGCAGCGTTTGCAGGGCCTGAAGCCCGCTGTTTCGGCTTCTTCGCGTGTTTTGTAAAAATCGACGTTCTCCGGCCGCGCCAGGCGGGCCACGCACGAAGGACGGCAGTACACGCCCGTGGTTCTGACCGAGTAATAGAAACTCCCGTCAGCTTCAGCGTTACGCGCAACCACCGAGACCCAGCGGGGATCATTGATCGTGCTGGCAGCGAGCCGTACCTTTTTCGCTAATGTATCCATGATGTGCTCCTTCATAATTTGCATGATGTTGGTAAGGGCTTTCAATTTACCCACGTCAGCAATCCGTCGCACTCCGAGTCTTGCTTTCAAATTCGATCTCGCTGACTAACCTGCCGGCCTCTGTATTGCTTACAATGCCGGTTCCAGTATGTCCGCAATTCATTGCTGGGTTCTTGCGGACGCTCTTTCGAATAGAGCATGCGGGCGCCTTCGAGTTCAACCCGGCGGGTGGTACCGGGTATCGTGTCAGCCAGCCAAAGCGACCACTTTACATTGAAAAATATATCGGCTGTGCCCCATACGATGAGGGTCGAGGCTATGGTGGGTGGTCCACTGTTTTACAGAATACTGGAAGAAGGGAGATGTGGCGGTCGTCGATGAACTCGGCGTGAACGACCTCGTATTCTATTACCCCATGCACGGAGAGCTGCACGGCCGCGAACCGGTCAAGAAAACGATCACCGAATTCCGGAAGCATTTCCTGACCTCAGCTTCGATGTAGCCGGGAATCTTATTGCCGAGGGGGACTATGTGGAAGGGCGCTGGGAAGGCGGCGGCACGCATATGGGTCCGCTTTCAGGGATCTGCCTGTCGGTGCCCTTCCCGCTGCAAGCGGCAAGAAAATTTATTTTTCAGGAACGAACATCTGCCGCATCAAGAAAGGCAAGATTGCGGAAGAACTCGGCCAGGAGCAGGCATTATCCCACGGCAGCAGCTCGGCCGGGCCCCTCGAAGTAATATTGGCAAGCGCGCCTCCACCATTCGAGTCGCTGGGAGAGGAGTTTATCCTCTCCCGTATGTATTTTTACCGCTGCTTTCGTCCCATTGCCAGATCACATAGGGCGACGGTTCCAATGATCCTTCGCATATCCGCGACCACCCGGACATCGCATCGATGGGTCCCGTGTAATATGCATGAATATAAATGATGAAGAAGGGACGCGGCGCCGACCGAAGCGATCGGTCGATGTGTTTGGCGGTCTTGGCAATCAACAATTCATCGTACGGGTTGTTAATGAAGCACACTGTCGAAGACTCAGGCAAGCAGAAGGCTGTAGCATCTGCGCAAACTACCTTGATATCGAAGCATTTTTGCGCAGGATTTTGGTAGGTGTGGACATTTCGCATTGCCACTTCGTGGAGCTCAGAACTGTATTCCACGCCTATAATCTGCCGAAACGGATATTCTGCCGCAACAAATAACGCGCGCCCCTTCCCCGAACCAAGATCGATAAAAACAAAGGTACTAAGGTCGAGAGAGGGCAGCATCCCGAGCAGCGCGTGCATCTTTTGCTCCGTTATCGGTTCGTATCCCCTCGCATGTGTCTTGAGGGCGTCCTCGGCAGTCAGGAACCCGGGCTCTTCAGTACCTGCGGTTTCTACGTTGACTCGTCGGTCGAATGACTGATCGAAAGCATGGCTTGCCTTCCGGTACTTGCCCCTCGCTATAAGCCCAAGGTTGTATATGAGCAACCCGCCGAAATCCCCGATTGAACGGCGGCGCCAGGCCCGGACTATTCGACCGAGCAGCGGGATGTCATATTTCATCGGCTACGGCCTCAAGCTTTAGTGACTCTTTCGACTTTACCTGCTGCTTCAAGTGTCTGGTATCCCCTTGTATCAGATAAATACGAATAGAAGCTGCGACGCCGACAGGCAAATCTTACGCATCAGCTCGCCGCGTTCAGAGTTCAATTTCTTTGAGCTTGTATAATCGTTGTTTAATTCATCCATGGCGATCGCAAGCGTACATTGCAGAGCACTGCGAACTCGAATCCTCCTTGCGGCGAAGACGAAGTGGATGAACTTTCTTCGTGCGTTAGAGGCAGTATGGCAAGAACGTTACGCAAAGACGAACGTGTTCGGGCTCATCAAACGTAAGCAATAATCGTTCCTTATTTCATCTTATTGATTATAAAATAGATAATTAAAACCACAGAGTAAAATGTAAGATTTTCCGACATTCCTTACAAGCCATAACCGGAACTGTCGGTCAACCGTTAAACAAGACCATTACCCGTAGGAAACAGACTAG
>JBDTWQ010000136.1:0-6015 GCA_040006595.1 Nitrosospira sp. | reverse complement strand
ATTCGCAGCTGTTGCTCGAATTGGGAGGTGATACAAGCATCAATGGTGTAGTGGCCGCTGTTATGGGGACGGGGTGCAATTTCATTGACCAGTAATTTGTTCTGGGAGCCGTCGGCAAGTACAAAAAACTCCACGCACAGCACGCCACGATGATCGAGCTTCTCTGCGATGCCGATCGCAGCCTCGCGCGCGCGCTGAACAATTTCCGGTGATATCCTGGCGGGAACGATGCTGACATCCAGGATACCATTGCAATGCTGATTCTCGGATACGGAGAAAGTGGCCACCTCTCCATCGAATCCCCGCGCCACAATGACCGACACTTCGCTCTCTAGCGGCAACAATTGTTCCAGCACGCATGGCTCCCGGTTGAAGCCGTTGAACGCGCTGTCAAGCTCCGCCGCGTTATTGACCCGTACCTGCCCCTTGCCGTCATAACCGAAACGGCTCACTTTAAGGAGTCCGGGAAACAATTCCGGATGCGCTTGCGATAATGCTCCGTTCGAGTTATGTGAATTCTGAATTACCGCATACGGCACGACCTCAAAACCATTGGTCGCGATAAATTTCTTTTCCAGAATGCGATTCTGGGCAACGGCGACACTGCTTGCAGCGGGACTGACTACACCATGTTCAGCCAGGATTCTGAGGGATTCAGCCGGTACATTCTCGAATTCTGTGGTGATGCCCGCGCAGGTCGATCCAATCTCATGCAATGCATTGCTATCAAGGTAATCGGCAAGCAAATGCCGTTCAGCGATGCTACTTGAAGGGCTGTCTTTGGTCGGGTCAAGGACGGTGACGCGGTAGCCCATGCTTTGCGCTGCCATGATGAACATGCGCCCGAGCTGGCCGCCGCCAAGGAGCCCCAGCATCGCTCCCGGCATGATGCTCATAACTTGGGCAGTGTCATGGCCGCAACCGTTGCTGCCTGAGTTTTGCGAAACTCTGCAAGAAGTCCGGCGAGTTTTATATCTTCCAACGCTAACAGCGCAACTGCAAACAGGCCAGCATTAGACGCTCCTGCCTCGCCTATGGCGAAGGTGGCAACGGGGACGCCTCTCGGCATTTGTGCGATGGAGAGAAGCGAGTCCATTCCCAGAAGCTGTTTGGATGTAATCGGCACACCCAGTACCGGCAGGATAGTTTTGGCAGCTACCATTCCGGGGAGGTGCGCCGCACCGCCTGCGCCGGCGATAATACATTTGAGTCCACGCTCGACTGCGGCTTCAGCATACTCGAACATGCGATCCGGCGTGCGATGAGCGGAAATTACTTCTGCTTCATATGGCACATTAAAATCCTTTAATATGCTGGCCGCATGTCTCATTATATCCCAATCGCTGCTACTGCCCATTATCACGCCAACTAAAAGGGGTTTCATTTAGGGTACCTCTACAAATCCAAATCTCATCGTAATATTGCTTTAACCACCCCGCTTCGCATGCATCGTTGCCACTCAGTTGCCAACTTAGTGCCAACTGAATTGGCAAATGAGCTTGCTTGGAAATCCGTCGCTATCAGTCGCGGAGGTTGGTATCTTTTGACGTGGCATCCTCAAGATCCTCCAGATCTTCCAGATAGGGATAACGTACATGCCCATAGCGTATGACCAGCACCGCCAAAGCAACAAGTACTATCGAGGCAGCGACACCCAATAACCGGATGTTGTCCATTTCCTTGATGTCCACAATTACATAGCGCGCCATCGCCACCATTGCGATATAAAGCGGGAACCGGACTGGCAGCTTGCCTGATTCGAAATACAAGCCCACCATGGTCAAAATTTCCAGATAGAGAAACATCAACAACAAGTCGGCCAGAGTAACCCTGCCGTTGTGGATCATCAGCATAACTTCCTGATAGCCCGCGTATATCGTGGCAAGGGCAATAACAATGAGCCCCACGCCTTCAAAGACGTACAGGACTCGACGGGAATAACTGGCGGCGCGGGGATGCAGCATTCTTCTTGTCAGAAATAGTCAGGGTAAGAAAATTCCAATACTACCTCTTCCATATGACAATTCCAATTCCGGTTGAAAACGACGAAGCTCATGACAGGCCTACCTGACAGGTCTACTTAACAGCTGACTCACTAAGCTTTCAACTTTAGCAGCAGTTCCGCATCCACCCATACGGTGCCATGCGCGTCTCCCTCAAGCACAGTAAATGGCTGCGTGGGTTCGCCCAGATCCGACAATACCAGCGCGGCTCCGCTGAAATCTTGCAACCGGGTGTAATCGTTGACTGTAACTACCGTGTCAAGCCCGGCAGCAAGCGATGCCCTTATCCCGTTCTCCGAATCCTCTATCGCAATGCATTGGTGTGCCGGTAAGCCAAGCTGCTCGAGCACCCAATGGTAGATATCCGGTTCGGGCTTCTTCCCGGGGACGATGTCCCCTGCGCCGATGACATCAAACCAGCCAGGGGAATCTTCCCCCAACGTAGACTTTAGCAGGGCAGTTACGTTTTCCGGCGTAGTAGTGGTTGCAATGGCAATTTTTATTTCTGAATCGCGCAAGTGCTGGATCAAGCGTGCAACTCCGGGCCGTAATGGAATTTTTCCGCTCTCCAGCAAAGCCACATAATGTCTCGTTTTAGCCTTATGCAAGCTGGCTATCCAGTTATTCAGTCCATCTCTGTCCAATTCGGCAGGCACGTATTTTTCCATGTAATAACGAATACGCTCTTTACCGCCGGTAATTATTAACAACTCACCATAAAGCTCGACATTCCACTTCCAATCAAGGCCGAATTCTTCAAACGCGGCATTGAAAGCCAGACGATGACCATCCCGCTCGGTATCGGCCAGCGTACCATCAACGTCAAACAATACTGCTCGAACCAGGTTATCTCTATCTATATGCGGCGTCACTTGTAATATCTCCTACCTGCAAGCGCTGGATCATCATCAGTTTGAACCTTAAAACCTGGGACGCAACTCGCACGTTGCAAACGATCTGCAATGGCCATCCAGGCAGGGTCGTCGGGAGGTGCCTCTATCAATAGGCGATCGAAGCCTTCATGATCGAATCGGCGCAAGGTTGCATATAACAGACTGCCGTAGACTTTGGGCTCTCGAGGCATGGAAAACTTGAGAATATTTTTATTTTCCGGACGGCTCAGGTGTTGGGTTGACCACTCCATTATCACCACGCGCAATCCTTCTGCTTCCAATTCGAGAGCACGCCGCCACAAAGATTCAATGGGCCAAAGCTCCAGCGGCGTCATCGGAGCGTAATGGGAGGCAAAAGCGCCCGGCACGCGCACTGTGCGGCTCTTCCTCTCGGGCACGATAACCTTTCCACCCAGTACTTCTGCCAGCGCTTCCAGCGGAATCCCCCCTGGCCGTAATATGATGGCACTGTGATCGTTAAAACCGACAATTGTACTTTCAAGGCCCACCTTGCACGCTCCACCATCCAGAATCATGTCTACCGCGTTGCCGAACTCATCGTGTACATGGGCTGCTGTTGTAGGACTAACCCGCCCAAACCGGTTGGCCGAAGGCGCGGCAAGAGCTCCTTCAGGTCCTAATGCGTTCAACAGGGCGAGCGCGACGGGATGATCCGGCACCCGCAGTCCAACGGTGTCCTGACCGCCTGTTACATTTTTGGGTACGTGGCGGCTACGCGGCAATATCAACGTCAACGGCCCTGGCCAGAAATATTCGGCCAGTTTCCAGGCCTGCTCCGGTATTTCCCGCACCCAGTGATGTAACCGGGACGGATCGGCAAAATGAACGATAAGAGGGTGATTCTCAGGCCGTTTTTTGATTTCGAATATACGTTGGACTGCGGAAGAATTATAGACATCCGCCCCAAGTCCGTAGACCGTTTCTGTCGGGAAGGCCACTGTGCCCCCTGCTTTTAGCAGAGCGACAGCGGCGGCGATCTGGCTATGAACGTCCGGCGTTATCATGATCTGTTTGACGATACACTTCTTCGTTGCACCATCCTTAAGAAACAAAGTGCTAGCATGTACGGATCATTCTCGCCGATAGCACCGCATGATCGGAAATTTTTGACCAAGGACGACCTTGATGCACCTGCGCCTTTTCCACGTGAAAGCCGCGCACGTAGATGCGATCAAGGCGAAACAATGGCAAAGCGCACGGATAGCTGCGCGCCGCCCTCCCCCCGGTCAACTCGAACACCTCGCTCAGGTTAAGCCGTTCAACCAGAATACGACTTGCCATTTCACGCCAATCATTGAAATCTCCGGCAATGATTAAAGGCGCCTGCGGGGGTACCAGCTGCTCAATACGCTGTTCCAGCGCCTGCAATTGCTGCGATTGCCCACGCTTGAACAACCCCAGGTGAACACATACGCAGTGCAGATTCTCTTGCCAACCAGGAATACTGATTTCGCAATGGAGCAGGCCACGGCTCTCGAAACGGTGTGCGGAAACGTCTTCATTGTCCCAACGCGTGATGGGATAACGGCTCAGAATCGCATTGCCATGATGTCCTTCATCGTATACCGCGTTTTTTCCGTAGGCAAAATCGGCCCACACGGAATCGGCCAAAAACTCATGCTGCGGGCCGCGCGGCCAGTTCTCGAAACGGGCGGCATGCCCCGTATGCTGGCCGACCACTTCCTGCAGAAAGATGATATCGGCACCGAGCGTCCGCAAATTATCGCGCAGCTGGTGCACCATCATGCGCCGCTTGAAATGGGAAAAACCTTTGTGAATATTATAAGTAGCGATATGCAGCTTATCGGGCATGTGATGAACAGCAGGGGTTAGGTGGGAAGATTGCCTGGAAGTTTGATATTGGTATCGCGCGGAAACACATGTTTCCGATCAGCCATCGAAAATGGCTTTTCATTTCTAGGAAGCCTCCAGCATCCGCTCCAGTGCAATCTTCGCAAGTTTCGCCTCAGCTACCGGCACTTTGATCTGATTCACCACTTTTCCTGCCACCAGATTTTCCAGCGTCCATGCCAGATGCTGTGGATCAATGCGGGCCATGGTGGAGCACATGCATACAGTCGGCGCCATGAATTGCACTATTTTACCTTCGGACTTGAACTCCTCCGCGATGCGGCTGACCAGATTCAACTCCGTACCCACCAACCAGCGCGTTCCCGCCTCCGCTTCGCGGATAGTATTGATGATGTATTCCGTAGAGCCAACATAATCAGAATTTTTACATACCTCAAAACTGCATTCCGGGTGTGAAATCACCTTACCATCAGGATACTGGTTGCGAAAGCGCAGTATATGCTGCGGCTGAAACATCTGATGTACGGAACAATGTCCTTTCCATAACAGGATTTTAGCTTTCCTAATTTGTTCCGGTGTGAGCCCACCCATCGGCTCGTCAAAATCCCACACTGGCATTTCATCCAGCGGAATTCCCAGCTTATGGCCACTCCAGCGTCCAAGATGTTGATCCGGAAAAAACAGCACTTTTTCGCGGCGGGAAAAAGACCATTGCAATATCTTGACAGCATTGCTGGAAGTGCAGACGATGCCGCCATGCTCGCCACAGAAGGCCTTCAGGTCGGCAGCGGAATTAATATAAGTTACCGGCGTGATCGTCTCGTCAGGCTCAAGTACCTCTACCAGTTCGCGCCAGGCCCGTTCCACCTTGGAAACATTTGCCATATCAGCCATCGAGCAGCCCGCCGCCAGATCGGGCAGGATAGCAATCTGCTCCGGCTTGGAAAGGATGTCGGCTACCTCAGCCATAAAATGCACGCCGCAAAACACCAGATAATCGGCATCCGTTCCGGCGGCAAGACGCGAAAGCTTCAGGGAATCGCCGGTGAGATCGGCATGTTTATAAACGTCCGCCCGCTGATAATGGTGTGCGAGTATCACCGCGCGCTTTCCTAGCGCGGCTTTGGCCTCAATGATACGTTGCTCGCAGGCATCGTCCTGCAAGGTGTCGTAACGTTCAAATGCAATGGCTTCTGCTCGCATGGCTACTCCCATTCATGGGTCTGTTTATCAGAAAATACATGAGACCATATAAGACCAGAATACCCGACATCGGTTCTCCTGGC
>JBDTWQ010000135.1:0-7275 GCA_040006595.1 Nitrosospira sp. | reverse complement strand
TTCCGCGAGAAACGGCAACTGTGGACACATAAGGAACTTCGGAATAAGTCCTTTGTTAAGCGTGTTGCTGGCGAACTCGGGGGGCTTATTCAGAGGTTCCATAATATGGAAAAAGACATCGAAGACGTAAAGGAAAAAATCGCAACTACCATGGATATCCATGAAATTCTGGAGTATCTGCCTCATCGCTATCCCTTTTTGCTGGTGGACCGGGTTTTATCCTGCGACCCAGGAAAAAGCATAGCAGCTCTCAAGAACGTAACCATTAACGAGCCCTTCTTTGCCGGTCATTTCCCTCATCATCCGGTCATGCCAGGCGTACTGATCATCGAAGCACTGGCGCAGGCGGCGGCTCTCCTAACGCTCAAGACCATGAATTTAACAATCGATGACAATTCGGTTTATTATTTTGTCGGTATCGATAAGGCCCGTTTCAAACGGCCGGTGCAGGCAGGTGACCAGTTGATACTCAAGGCAACGATAGAACGCCAGCGAATCGGGATTTGGAAGTATTCCACCCAGGCAGAGGTGGATGGTCGCATCGTTACCGAGGCCGAGTTGATGTGCACAATGCGGAGCAAGCAGTAACGTCTTGTAATTCCGGGCTGATGTTGTTGTTCTACTCAGTAGGGATATCGCGGAAGTAGGAAGCTGGCTATCATTTAATAATGGCTGGTGGTCGCAGAGTGTTAACGGTAGCGGTATTGTTATTACTATCGAGATTGAAAAACAGGGGTCGAAGGTAAATGCCAGCCGATGGGTTCAACTGGATTTGTGGCGTGGACGAGGCTGGCAGAGGACCGTTAGCGGGGCCGGTCTTCGCTGCTTGCGTGGTGCTCAATCCAGACTATAGAATTGAAGGACTGGCGGATTCGAAGACCCTCAGCGAAAATCAGCGTAACACACTGACTCTGGCCATCAAAACGCATTCGGTTGCGTGGGCTATTGCTTCAGCATCCGTTAAAGAAATCGACCGGATAAATATTCTTCAGGCAAGCTTGCTGGCCATGAAACGTGCGGTCGAAAGCCTGTCATTTATCCCCGACAGAGTGTTGGTGGATGGAAATCATAGTCCTCGTCTGCGCTTTCCCGTGAGCACCATTGTAAGAGGCGATAGCCTGGTACCGGAAATTTCGGCCGCTTCGATCTTAGCGAAGACAGCGCGTGACGCCGTAATGGTGGCATTGCACCAACGCTTTCCCCACTATGGTTTTGATCGGCATAAAGGATATTCCACGGAACGGCACATTGCGGCGTTACGGGTTCATGGGGTGTCAGCTGTGCATCGGCGAAGTTTTGCGCCGGTCAGAGAGTTAATGGCGAATTTGTAAAGTAGCAGAATTTAATTCCCTGTTTGAGAAGGAACTTTATTTCAATTCGTAATTACTAATGTAATAATGGATGCCGCCCGCAAGCCTGAAGGCTCACAGCAAACCGGTGAGTGGCGGGATTTTGACGGTAGTTAAAAAGGCGCTTACGCATACCTATTATTGCGGTAACTTAAATTATAAATCTATCTAATATGCTTATTGAAAAAGATACAGTAGTATCACTTCACTATGAACTGTCGGATTTAGCCGGTAAAGTTATGGAGAAACCAAGTTCCCCGATTAGTTATTTGCACGGTGGCTATGACGGAATATTTCCAATGGTGGAAGAGGAGTTGCAAAGCAAGGAAGTGGGCTACAGTTGCTCCGTTTTTATGGAGCCGGAAAACACCTTTGGCGAATACGACAGTCAATTGGTGCGAGTGGAACCGCGTGATGCATTTCCAGACGATATCGTGGTCGGAATGCAGTTTGAGGGGGGCGAAGAAGATTCCGACGAGGTCTTGATCTTCACCGTAACCGATATTGCAGAAGACAAGGTGGTCGTGGACGGCAATCATCCTCTGGCCGGCATGACTCTGCGTTTCGATTGTACGGTTACCGCAGTGCGCCCCGCCACCGCGGAAGAACTGTCCCACGGCCATGTCCATGGTGCCCATGGGCACGAACATTAAAGAGACATCTGAATAGTCCTCGACTCTGGCAGCAGGGATGCGTCGGGATGGTGGGATTTTGCGGATGGAAACTGCCGTATTAGGTTGGAGATATTGGCAGGCTATTCTTCCCCGGCTGCGTTTTTCAGTGCGTAGAGTTTCTCCAGCGCTTGTTTCGGGCTTAACTCGTCCGGTACGATTGCCCGTAGGAGCACAAGGGCAGGGTGTTCTGGCGGGGCTTCTTGTGTGGCAGTGAATGTTTCTGAAAATAAATCCCCTTGCGGTTGCCTGTTCACGCTTTCCTGCTCAAGTTTTACCAGATATTTTCTTGCTGTCTTGATCACTGGCTCTGGTACCCCTGCCAGTGAGGCCACCTGAAGGCCGTAGCTTTGGCTGGCGGGTCCCTCAGTAACCGCATGCAGGAATACAATATGGTGCTTGTGTTCCACCGCATCCAGATGCACATTGACTACCTGCGGGAATTCATCCGCAAGGCTCGTCAGTTCAAAATAATGAGTTGCGAATAACGTGTGGCTGCGGTTCTTTTCCAACAAATACCGGGCAATCGCAAAGGCCAGCGCCAGGCCATCAAAGGTCGAAGTGCCTCGTCCCACTTCATCCATCAATACCAGGCTTTGTGCGCTGGCATTGTGCAGGATATTGGCAGCCTCCGTCATTTCCACCATGAAAGTCGAGCGGCCGCCGGCAAGGTCGTCGGATGCACCGATACGAGTAAAAATCTGATCCAGCGGACCAATGCGGGCGCTTTTAGCGGGAACGAAGCTGCCGCAATGGGCGAGCAATACGATCAGCGCGATCTGCCGCATATAAGTGGATTTTCCGCCCATATTGGGCCCAGTGATGACAAGCATTTGCCGTCTGGCGTGGTCGCAAGCGCCGAGCCGTACGTCGTTGGCGATGAAGCTCTCTACCTGACTTTCCACTACCGGGTGGCGGCCTGCTTCAATTTCAATAGCGGCATCACTGGTAAAAACCGGCGAAACATAATCGAGTGCGAGCGACCGCTCGGCGAAGGTGGCCAGCACGTCCAGTTCGGCAACGCTGTGGGCAACCTGTTGTAAATGACCGATGTACGGTCCCAGCATATCCAGCAACGCGTGATATAAAAACTTCTCCCGTTCCAGCGCGCGATCCTCCGCAGACAGCGCCTTGTCCTCGAAAGTCTTAAGTTCCGGCGTGATATAGCGCTCGGCATTCTTCAACGTCTGCCTTCTGCGATAGTCATCGGGGATCTTCTCGTTGTGAGCATGGGTAACTTCAATATAAAAGCCATGCACCCGGTTATATTCCACTTTGAGATTCGGGATGCCGGTGCGTGTTTTTTCCCGTGCTTCGAGTTGCAGCAAAAACTCGCCACAGTTATTTTGTATGGCGCGTAGTTCATCTAGCTCGGTATCATAGCCATCGGCGATCACGCCGCCTCCACGCAGCACAACTCCCGGTTCTTCGCGCAACGACTTTTCCAGAAGCGCAACAAGCATCGCATCCGGCACCATCATTTGTATCAACCCGGCAATATGTTCGCTGGTACATTCTGCAATCACGGCAATGACGTCGGGCAATAGTTTCAGACTATCGCGCAATCCCGATAAATCCCGTGGACGAGCAGATGCCAATGCGATACGGGTGGTGATGCGCTCGATATCGGCCACACGTTGCAGACACTTGCGTACCGGAAGGTACGGCCCTAAACCGCCTTCTCCGATTAAGAAAGATACGCTATCAAGCCGCTTCTGAATTATTTTGCGGTCACGTAGCGGATGATGCAGCCAGTGTCGCAGCAAGCGGCTGCCCATGTTGGCCGAACACGTGTCGAGCAGTGATAACAAAGTGGGAGATGCTTCGCCAAGTATGGTTTCTGAAATTTCCAGATTGCGGCGGGTTGCGGCATCCATGCGTACGTAAGCACTATCCCGCTCCACTCGTAGCGCTTTAATATGGACGATACCGGTACCCTGCGTAAGTCGGGCATAATCCAGCAGCGCACTCGCGGCGCCTAGCGATGAATGCAGACCGTCGCAGCCGAAACCGGAAAGATCCTGGGTTCCAAATTGCCGGGAGAGATTGCGGGCAGCGGCGACAACATCAAACTGCCACATAGGCAGGCGCTTAAGAGATAGTTTTTTGAGCGCGCCCCCCATTCCATTGGTCCCGGCAGGTATATCCAACGACTCCGGCAAAAGAATTTCTGCGGGTTTCAAGCGTTCGAGCTCGCTCGTCAGATTATCAGGTGACGTTTCCATCACGCAGAATTGTCCTGCCGCCAGATTGAGCCAGGCCAATCCCAGCGTTGATTCATGCACGCATAACGCAAGCAACATACAGTCGCGTTTTTCTTCCAGAAGCGCCGCATCGGTCAACGTGCCGGGGGTGATAATCCGTGTGACCTGGCGCTCTACGGGGCCCTTGGCAGTGGCTGGGTCACCCACCTGTTCGCAGATTGCCACCGATTCGCCGAGCCTGACGAGTTTTGCCAGATACTGTTCGGCAGAGTGATAAGGTACCCCCGCCATCTTGATCGGCTCCCCCGCCGACGTGCCGCGCCGGGTCAGGGTAATGTCGAGTAGTTTCGCGGCCTTCTCCGCATCATCAAAGAATAACTCGTAGAAATCTCCCATGCGGTAAAACATCAGCATATCGAGATGCCGTGCTTTGATGCGCAGGTATTGCTGCATCATAGGTGTGTGATCAGCGTTCTTACCCGTTGATTCTTCAGTGAACGTATCCATTTAAAATATTGATTAACCTATAAAAAATATAATTTTCGTGTTTTTTTGAATTCTGTGAAATTTGTTGAAATATTGTGATTTTTCAGATAAAAGTGTAGCTTTAGGCGAGGTGAAAAACTTGATACGACATATGATATTTAAAACCTACAATAACTGCTTACCGAAACTTCCAGTGGCTGTTTCCAGGTGTACTTAAACCGAGTTCATTAAATGACAATCACACAGAATACCAAATCTCTGTCCTTTAAGGCGGTTGAGGCAATGAAGTGCCCTATATTGATAGACCAGCCAGAGGATGATCTTGATAATCGTGCCATTTACCTCGACTTGGTTGCTTATCTTAAGAAAAAGAAGTCGCTACGCCAGGTCATTGTGGCCACACACAATCCAAATATTGTTGTTGGGGCGATAGCGAGTTGGTCATTGTGGTTAAACAGAATGGTATTAAATCTAAGAACCATGATGACAAGAAGTTTGAGTACGTTTCGGGAAGTCTGGAGAACACAAAGACATATGATCCAGATAACGAATACATATTTGAGTCGAAAGACATCAGAGAGCATGTATGCGAAATTCTTGAGGGTCGGGATGCGGCCTTCAAGCTGAGAGAGAAAAAGTACGCAATTAAGTGATGCCCTTGATCTCAACGGCTTGATCCCTTTAAGTTTTGTCCACTAGACAATACAGCGAACTAGTTATTCTGACGCAGAGAAGATATTTGTATGCCGCTTTATCAAATCACTAATGATTCGCTTTCGGCCTTGCTCTCTACCACCTTTCAAAAAGAAAGGTTGTGGGAAAGGCGTGATCTTCAAAGATTGCTAAAGACCAATATTGAGGTTGTCGCCCCAGGGGTGATGGTTATTGCTGAAGAGTTTGGTGAATGGGACGAAAGCGGCAGGCGAGTTGATCTTTTGGCGGTCGATAAAAACGCAAATCTTGTTGTTATTGAGCTAAAGCGAACTGATGATGGCGGGCACATGGAACTGCAAGCTATTCGTTACGCTGCAATGGTCGCTAATATGACCTGGGATCAGGCTAAAACGACATTTGAAAAGTATCTTGCTGAAAACAATCTGCTGTATGACGCTGAAACAAAGCTATGCGAATTCTTGAGCTGGGATTCTCCAAAAGAAGATGATTTTGCTCAGAATGTCAGGATCGTATTGGCCTCGGCCAATTTTTCAAAGGAGATCACAACGTCTGTTCTTTGGTTGAATGAGCATGATTTGGATATTAGTTGTGTTCGCTTGTCACTTCATAAATTTGATGAAAAACTCGTTTTAAGTGCAGATCAAATAATTCCGCTTCCAGAAGCTGAGAGCTACCAAATTGAGGTGCGACAGAAAAGGCGCGAGGAGCGGGTTTCAAGACGCTCCCAAAAGGATCGTTCTCTATTCAGCATCTCGTACTCGGGTGAAGTGTATAAGGATGGCTTCAGAAAATCTGATATTGCGTATTTTACGATTAAGCTTTTAAGCGAAAAATGTCTGATTGATGAGCAAATATTCGAGTTTTTGAGGTCGGATACCTCGTGTGGCTTTCAGTTGCTAAAGTTGCTTGAAGAGATGACGGAAACAGAGAAGCGCTACTCCAAATACAGATTTAATAATGACGTAGAACTGGATTTTGGCGACATGGGTTATTACGTTGCCAGAAATTGGGGGGTTAACAACATTCAAAAATTTATTGAAAAAATCGAAAAGAAATTTCCGCTTATCTCCTTTGCTTCAATATCTGTCGGTAACCAATAGATGCTAAAGTCCATCCCTCGTTGCCCGCGTTGTAAGGCGGATCGATATAGATGCACTTTACCTGCCCTGCGTAGTAGGGCAGCAACGTCTTGAGCGCGACGAGGTTGTCGCCCTGCACGATGAGATTGCCGTCGCCCGGTTTACCGCGGGCGAGTTCGGGCATGTCCTTGAGCAAATGAAAGGGAACCTGCTGATGATGATTCACCACCGCCTCTTTTCCAATCCAGTTGAATGTTGGCATTTTTTTATCTCTGCAGGTTCAATTCGACCGCTTCTCCAGACGAAGTCTAGTCGTTGAAAACTAATGAATTGAAGAGTCCATCTGCCCCGCTGCTTGTGGCGGAGTACTTTATTTAGTGGCTTGAAATCTTCTCATGGCGTCCGATGTCCCTTTCGCTCAGGCGTTGTTGAGCCAGTCAATCGGTGTGCGTGCGGTCACGGGCGCTGGAGCGCGTTCCAGCATTTCACGGTCGAGGGTGATGAGCATTCCATCACGCTGCGATGCCAGCGCGACATAAACTGCATCGGCCCCGCGCAGGTGTTGCGCGATAGCTATGGCAATAGCGCGGCGAGCAAGTGCTTCGTCAAGCGACACGTATTCGAGCCATGCCTGCCGGTTGAGAAAAGCGATAGCAGCCTTGGCCCATTCACCACCGCCGGTTCGCCGGGCAATTGCGCCGGCAATCTCAGGCCAGGCGAGTACCGGTGTGGCGGCTTGTTGCTTGCGTAGCACCAAGGCGCGTAATAATGCGGCGCTCGCACCGTGGTGGACATCGTTTGTCAGCAGAGC
>JBDTWQ010000134.1:0-1555 GCA_040006595.1 Nitrosospira sp. | reverse complement strand
GGCCTTGCATATTACCGAATGAAAACACGCCGGTAAGCAGATTGAGATCGAGATTACGCATGGCCAGATCTGCCACAAGCGACGGTGCCCGGCCCATAGGGTCCAGCACCATCATGTTTCTCAATTCCACCGTACCATCGAATACCTTGAAAAGTAGAGCACCATCCATTTCAAGCGTGCTGCCAGTGTAACTCACTTTGGGAATCGTGCCAGACAGCGTACCGTGCATTGGGCGGCTTTTCAGCGCTTCCGTCAGCTTCTGCATGGACACGGGCGAAAGTCCACCGCTGAATTGCCATTGCCAGTCCTGCGCCCGCCGCGATGCACGAAAATTCTCCAGCATGAACTCGCCGTCCAGTATCGGGACGATCATCCGCGCGATGGCGAGATCCTGTCCGTTAATTTCCAGCGGGACACGAAATTCTCCTAGTGGTATCCGCGCTAGCTGGCTGCTCTGGATGCTGATATCGGCTACCGACACCCCTTGCGCCTGCCAGGGAATATTGGCGTTCACGCCCCGAATTGCAAAGCGCTCGCGTTCGTCTTCGACCGAAACATCACGCAAACTGAGGGTAAGCAATTCGCTGGCACTATTACGGTAAAGCAACTGAATTCCGGCATGCCCCGCAGCTTTTAACCCGGTAAAGGAAGTATTCGCCAGAAAAGGTTTCAGCACTTGACTGAATAACGCCGACAATTCCAGATTGTCGGCGCGCAAATCAAGATCGCGCACCGTGTTGGTAGATCGGTCGACCACGCCCGATAAATCCGCCTCGCCGATACCTGCGAGCACAAGATTTCCCTTGAGCAAGCGAATGATATTGTCATCCAGATTGCCATTGACATGCAAATGATGACCCTGGCCTGTAAAATAAAGCGGTTGCCAGAATACTTCCCCCTGCGGCCAAGTCACATCTGCCTGCCATTCCCATAAACTCCGCTGCCGACCAGCCTGACGCATGGCCTTAGCGGTTATTTCCCCACTGATATTCTCACCCGCATGCAAGCCGCTGACATCGCTGAATGCCAGCCCATCCACCGCAAAATTCGCCTCAATGGCGGCAGGCCCACCGGCATTCCCGCGCACCTTGGCTGTTCCATTGACTCTTCCCTTGGCAGACGCAAGCATTTTTCTTTCTATGTCCGGCAGCAGTTCCGCAATGCGTGCTATCTGACCATTTGCTACCGTCAACACGCCCTCCCAAGCGTCCCCCCAACGGGCGGAAAGCCGCCAGCCTTCGTTGCCTTCATTGGAAGTTGTCCTGAGGTTCAGGTCCAGCGTTTTGTTGAGGGAAGAAAAATGAAATGCCGCCGGCACCGCTGCGGACTTGGGGAGTTGCAATATCCCATCATTACAGCTAATAAAGTCCTGGGAAAATTGGAACGTGTGACAAGAGAAACGCAAATTACGCCAGATTTTTCCCTGTACCGCGACTTCACCCAGCTTCACTTCCAATAGCGACATTTGGGAACCAGTGAGGCTGACTTGAATCGCCTTCGCACTAAAAACGGGACTGTGTATATCGTCGAGGGAGAGAGTAATTTGGGGAGCTGC
>JBDTWQ010000133.1:0-29159 GCA_040006595.1 Nitrosospira sp. | reverse complement strand
ACAACCCTGTAAAGACTATCCCCGAAGATGCGCTAAGTCAAGCAGTTTGTCCGGCCCTCCACGGGCTGAAACTCGCCAGTTATATTGATTTGCTTACCGTTGATCGCGTCTGAATTCGCTCCTCAAGAGTATCAGGTCGAATTTTTCGATGTTATGAAACTGCTTCGGGAAAGGGTCTTTCAAAAGAACAGCAGAAAGAACCGAGTGTCCGTAATATTCATAGGGAATAAATACACAACGAAAGGATGAGTCTTCGTCAGCTTCGGCGCTGGAATGGTCCATCTATTTATTTTTTAAGCCGAAATGACGAGTGAATTATCCGCAGAAGCACTCGATTTGGCACTTACCACCGAGACAATATTCCCTCCAACTGATCCAGGCTGCTGTAATGAATTACAACGGTTCCCTTGCCCTTTTTTCCGGAATTTATGACGACTTGCGCGCCAAGTTTCGTCGAAATATCCTCCTGTAAACGCAGTAAATCACGGTCGGGTTTGGGACGCTGTTTCGCGATTGGGTGCTCTATCCGATGCACAAGCCTTTCGGTTTCACGTACCGAAAGCTGTTTGTACACTATCAGGTTTGCGGTTTCTATCTGCCTGGCTGCCGAAAGTGGAAGAAGCGCGCGCCCGTGCCCCATGTCGATCTTCTCCTGCATTAATAATTCCTGTACGGGCAGGGATAAATTGAGTAATCGCAGAAGATTGGATACCGCGCTGCGTGAGCTGCCCAGAGCCTCGCTGGCCGCCTGGTGAGTCATGCCGAATTCCTTGATGAGGCGCTGAATGCCCATCGCTTCTTCCAATGGGTTTAAATTCTCGCGCTGAATGTTCTCGATCAGCGACATAGCCAACGCGGCTTCATCCGGTACTTCGCGGATCAGCGCAGGCACTTCCGAAAGTCCTGCGATTTGCGCTGCCCGCCAACGCCGCTCGCCGGCTATGATTTCGTAATGTCCGGGGGAAACAGGGCGAACCAGCACTGGCTGCATTACACCCTGCGCTTTGATGGATTCGGCAAGCTCCGCCAAAGATTCCTTATCCATGTGGGTGCGTGGCTGATATTTGCCCGGCTGCAGCACTGATACTTTCAAATTCTGCAGCGACTCCCCAACCTTGACACTATCGTCGTTCCCAGACAACAATGCGTCCAATCCTCTTCCCAAGCCTTTCAATTTCATAGTTTTCCGCCCCACTCCACGTCTTCCATTCTTCCGATTTCTGTTTGGGATTTCCGTCAAACCGGCGCGGCATTAGCGCGGTCTCTATTAAGCATTTCTCCCGCCAGCGCCAGATAGGCCTGTGTACCTTTCGATAATTTATCGTGATATAGCGCGGGCATGCCAAAGCTTGGTGCTTCGGCCAACCGCACGTTGCGTGGAATCACGGTGCGGTAAACCTTGTTGCCAAAGTGCTGTTGCAATTGCTCCGACACCTGTTGTGCCAGTATGTTACGCGGATCAAACATAGTGCGCAGCAATCCCTCTATTTCCAGCACCGGATTCAGATTCATGCGCACTTTTTTTATGGTATTAACCAGATCGCTGAGTCCCTCTAGTGCGTAATATTCGCATTGCATGGGAATCATCACGGTATACGCAGCGCACAATCCATTTAGTGTCAGTAGGTTGAGCGCCGGTGGGCAATCGATGAGAACAAAATCATATTCACTTTCCACTTCTTTCAGAGCTTCTTTCAAGCGCGTTTCTCGCCGGGGTAAATCCACCATCTCTATTTCGGCGCCGGCCAGATCCCGGTTGGCGGGAATCAGATCATATTTACCCTTGGTAGAGATCACGCGTACGTCCGCGATACTTTTACTACCCAGCAATACGTGATAAATGGTGTATTGCAGAGCACGCTTGTCTACGCCGCTTCCCATGGTAGCGTTACCCTGCGGGTCCAGATCGATCAACAACACACGGCGCTTGGCAGCTGCAAGACTCGCGGCGAGATTAACGCTAGTGGTCGTTTTTCCCACCCCGCCTTTTTGATTGGTTATTGCCAGAATTTTCGCCACCGCGCCTGCCCTCGAACCGGCTCTGCCGGAAACCAACAATCAAAATGAATAAGGTATCTTTAACTACGGATCTTTAGCTACCACGCTTGATCATGACCAAATGCCGCTCTGCCTCAAGGCCGGGAACCGCAACCGATAATACTTTCTCAATCATGAACGGTGGCGGTATCTGCGCCAACTCTTCGTGAGGGTAAACCCCTTTCATCGCTACGAGCCTGCCGCCGATGTTTCCTTCCGCACACAGATGCCCTGCCAGTTTGACAAAGTCCGTCAGATCGGAAAAAGCGCGCGAGATTACCGTATTAAACCCATCTGTCGGGCAAAAATTTTCGACCCGTTCGCACACTACCTCAACATTGTTCAGCTTCAATTCGATACGCACCTGCTGCAGAAAGACAGTTTTTTTATGATTGCTTTCGAGCAACACTACCTGCCAGTCAGGGTGCGCCAAAGCCAGAGGAATTCCCGGCAAACCCGCGCCACTGCCGACGTCGATTATAAGCGGACCGGCGATGTATGGCAGAACAGCCAGGCTATCCAATAAATGCCGGGTTAACATTGTCTCCGGTTCACGTACTGCCGTCAGATTATGCACCCGGGTCCACTTACTGATTAACTCGAGATATTGCAATAGCTGGAGTTGGGTTTCGTCCGGAAGCGGAAAACCCAAGACGGCGATTCCGTTAGCGAGCTGCGTCGCCAGATTCATGCACTTTCTTTTTTTTCTGACTGGAAAAACCACGCTTCACATGTACCAGCAATAACGAAACCGCCGCTGGTGTTATGCCGGAAATCCGTGCCGCCTGTCCTGCTGTTTCCGGTTTGTATTGATTTAATTTTTGCTGCACCTCGCTGGAGAGGCCACATAGTGTAGTATAATCAAGATCTTGTGGTAAACGAGTTTCCTCGTAGTGTACGTTGCGTGCCACTTCATCCTTCTGACGCTTTATGTAGCCCTGGTACTTTGCCTGAATTTCAACTTGCTCCGCGACCAGCGGATCATGGACACCTTCGCCTGCTCCGGGCAGCGTCATGAGACTCGCATAGGATATGTCAGGACGGCGCAGCAACTCATGCAGCGAGCAATCACGCTCAATTGTTTTGCCCAGCACCCGCAACGCATCCGCTTCGGGCAGGGTATTCGAACTTGTGTTCGGGCCGAACCAGACAGCATGCAATCTGTCCTGCTCTTGAACAATGGCTTTCCGCTTGGCCTCGAATGCAGCCCAGCGCGCATCGTCCACCACACCGAGCCTGCGCCCTATTTCAGTTAGCCGCAAATCAGCATTGTCCTCACGCAACTGCAAACGATATTCGGCGCGACTGGTGAACATGCGGTAGGGTTCGGTGACACCACGAGTAATGAGATCATCCACCAGAACGCCCAGATATGCTTCGTCACGACGCGGACACCACGCATCGCGATCCTGCGTTTTGAGGGCTGCGTTGATACCAGCCAGCAACCCCTGCGCGGCCGCCTCTTCGTAACCAGTTGTACCGTTGACTTGTCCGGCAAAGAACAATCCCTCGATTGCCTTCGTTTCAAGTGAGCTTTTCAATCCGCGCGGATCAAAATAATCGTACTCAATAGCATAGCCGGGGCGCGTAATATGCGCTTTCTCCAAGCCCCTGATAGAACGCACCAGTTTAATCTGAATATCGAATGGCAAACTGGTGGATATTCCGTTAGGATACACTTCATGAGTGGTAAGCCCTTCCGGTTCAAGGAAGATTTGGTGCGATTCCTTGGTTGAAAACCGTACCACCTTGTCCTCAATGGAAGGACAATAACGCGGGCCCACTCCTTCGATCACACCAGAGAATAGCGGCGAGCGATCCAGCCCACTACGAATAATGTCGTGTGTATGGATATTTGTATGGGTGATCCAGCACGGCAGTTGACGCGGATGCTGAGCTGCGTTCCCCATAAAGGAAAAGACCGGAACGGGAGTGTCGCTCGGCTGTTCAGTCATTGCAGAGTAGTCTATGCTGCGTCCGTCTATCCGAGGTGGCGTACCGGTCTTCAACCGTCCCACTGGCAGCTGCATCTCACGCAAACGAAGAGCGAGGCTTATGGATGGCGGATCGCCAGCCCTGCCTGCCTGAAAATTAGTCGAGCCGACGTGTGCCAATCCAGCGAGAAACGTGCCGGCCGTCAGTACCACGGCCCGTGCAGAAAACTTTATCCCTAGCTGGGTAACGACTCCTGTGATCCGTTCGCCCTCAAGCGTAAGATCATCCACTGATTGCTGAAACAGCCAAAGGTTTGGCTGGTTTTCCAGGCGGCGGCGAATCGCCCGGCGATAGAGCAACCGATCAGCCTGAGCGCGGGTCGCGCGCACCGCCGGCCCCTTGCTTGAATTGAGAATACGAAACTGGATACCGGCCTCATCGGTGGCCGCGGCCATCGCACCGCCCAACGCATCCACCTCTTTCACCAGATGCCCCTTGCCGATACCTCCTATGGAAGGATTGCATGACATCTGACCCAGCGTTTCGATATTGTGCGAAAGCAGCAGCGTTTTTTGCCCCATACGCGCCGCTGCAAGCGCCGCCTCTGTGCCCGCATGTCCGCCGCCAATCACGATTACATCGAAATTTTCAGAAAAAATCATTGGAATTGCCGCCTGGGTGGCCCCGGAAAGAAAAGTATTCTACGGCAAAACGGAAAGCAGGGTAAGGGCGCGCGCTTCCCCATATTTTGAAAGAGCCATGCGCTTCCTGCCACGCGCAGCTTAGGCCTTTGAGCATTTCCCATCCAGCGAGCCGAATGTTTCACGTGAAACACTGAAATATTCACGCCTCAAACCAATTGAAGAAAACGGCAGGGCGGCGGAAAAACAGGGGGGCTACTTGCCCCAACTACCGAGAGACGACATGAAAGCTATTTGCCAATACAGAAACGCGAAAATATTTCGCCCAGCAAGTCATCTGCACCGAATTCGCCAGTGATGGAGGTTAAGGTTCGCTGAGCAAGCCGCAACTCTTCGGCCAGCAACTCCAGCTGAAATCCACGCCCTGCCAATTCGGCGGCGTCATTCAGATGTTTTCTTGCTTCTGTCAGTGCTTGGAGGTGGCGGTGGCGTGCCATGAATATCCCTTCACCAACAGCATGCGACTGCCAACCGACCATTTGCAGCAGTTTTTTGCGAAGCAGATCGATCCCGGCACCAGTTTTGGCAGAAAGATGTATCTCTAGCTTGCCTTCACCATTTGTGGCTAGCGGGAATGTGTCCAGTAAATCTATCTTGTTATAGACCTGGATTACCGGTAGCTCGGCCGGAAGGCTATCGAGTATTAGACGATCCGCCGGGGTGATACCCAAACGGCTGTCTATCAGCAACAACCCAAAGTCCGCTTTCCCGATAACAGAGCGCGTGCGAGCAATGCCAATTTTTTCGACCGTGTCATCTGTCTCACGTAATCCGGCGGTATCGATCAGATATAGCGGGATGCCTTCGATTTCGATTGTCTGGCGAATGGCATCACGGGTAGTGCCGGGAATTTCAGTAACGATAGCTGCTTCTTCACCGACCAACTGATTCATCAGACTGGATTTTCCGACGTTGGGCTGACCTACCAGAACCACATGCACACCTTCGCGCAATAGGCTGCCTTGCCGGGCTGACGCAAGCACGTGCTCCAGCTGCACGTGAATGGCTGTTAATCTGGCATAAACATCCCCCTGTTGCAGGACTCCAGTTTCCTCCTCAGGAAAATCTAATCCAGCTTCGACGAGCATGCGCAGGTCAGTAAGCGCTTCCACCAACATGTGGATAGCGACAGAAAACTCCCCTTGCAGCGAGCGCATCGCACAACGCACGGCCTCGCCGGTGCTGGCATCTATGATGTCGGCCACGCTTTCAGCCTGGGCAAGGTCCAGTTTGTTATTAAGAAAAGCACGCAGGGTAAATTCTCCCGGCTGTGCTAATCGTGCACCCGCGGAGATACAGCAGGACAACAATAGATTCGTTACCGCCGGGCCGCCGTGACCCTGCAGCTCCAGCACATCTTCGCCGGTATATGAATGAGGAGAGGGGAAATAAAGAACAATGCCCTGATCTACGGCCAATCCGTTTTCATCGCGAAATTTACTTAGGCTGGCATGGCGCGGCTTGGGAATATAACCAATAATCCGTTGCGCGAGGGGTTGCAGATTTTTGCCGGAAATCCGTACTACGCCGATGCCACCTCGTCCAGGTGGCGTAGCGACGGCAGCAATGATGTCGGTATTTTCCATCCAGGCAAATATTCCTGAATTTTCCGCTGAGTCATTTCTTCTTGCTAGCGGGCATAGAGGAGGAGGTAGCGGCGGCGCTTTCGATCATTCGCGTAATTTGCCATTGCTGGGCGATAGAGAGCACGTTATTCACCAACGAATACAGCACCAATCCAGCGGGAAAGAAGAAAAAGAAAACGCTGAAGGCAAAGGGCATGATCTGCATCACCTTGGCCTGGATCGGATCCGTGGCTTGCGGGCTGAGCTTTGATTGTATAAACATGGAAATACCCATGATCACGGGCAGCACATAATAGGGATCAGGCGATGACAGATCCTCAATCCATGCCGCAAATGGCGCGAAACGTAGCTCCACGCTAGCGAGTAATACCCAGTAAAGTGAGATAAATACGGGAATCTGGACCACGATGGGTAAACAACCCCCCATCGGATTAATTTTTTCCGTCTTATAGAATTCCATCATCGCCTGGTGCATACGCTGACGGTCGTTCCCGTGCTGTTCACGCAAGCGCTGTAGCTTAGGCGTAACCACCCGCAGCTTCGCCATCGAACGATAACCGGCTGCGGATAAGGGGAAAAATGCGAGCTTGACCGACATCGTCAGAAGAATAATCGCAACCCCCCAGTTTCCGGTCCAGGAGTGGAAAAAGGACAACAACCAGAACAGCGGCGCACCAATCACCGTCAGCCAGCCGTAATCCACCGTCAGATCAAGGCCTGGTGCAAGCGCTGCAAGTTTACTTTGTTCCTCTGGGCCTGCGTAGAGCGGAACGGTGATGTTGGCGGTACTATCGGGCTCGATCTGCCCTACCGGCACAATCACCCCCGCGGCATATTCATTTTCACCCAGGCGCTTCGCGTAATACTCTCGTGGCGATTTGTCCTTGGGCAACCATGCTGTAAGAAAATAATGCTGAAGCATTGCAATCCAGCCATTATCAGCGTTTTTAGGGTAGGTTGCGTTGCCCTTGTCCAGAGCCGAAAATTCGATCTTTTTGAATTTTTCCTGCTCCGTGTAAAGCGCTGCTCCAGTATAGGTGGGTACCATAAAAACCGAGCCAACAGGGGGCTGGCTGTCGCGCAGCATCTGGAAGTAGGAGAACGGCTGAATTGCTGCGGATCGTTGATTGACGACTTCGAAACTGACATCAATGATATAGCTGCCGCGATGAAAAGTATAAATCTTGGTCACGCGCACACCGTCGGTCTCGGGTGCGTGGAGCCGCACCTCGACTTTATCCTGGCCCGGAGTCAAATCATAGGTGCTCGAATCCGCTGTATAACGTGTCTTGTGGCTGGGTAGACCTTCTCCTATCAGTCCCGACTGAGCCACGTAAACGTGATCAGGTCGGCTTTGCAACAAGGCAAAGGGCTTGCTCTTATCTTCCTTGTCCGGGTGAGACAGTAACTCAAGCCGGCGCAGATCACCCCCAGCGGTATCGATTTCCGCTATTACCATGTCGGTCTTGACTACAATTTTTTCCCCTGATTCCAGCTTGCCCGTCGGCTTCACGGGAGCACCATTCTCTGCAGAGGTTTCGCCACCCCCTGGCTGCCCCGAAATAAGTTTTTCCCCTGGAACCGGCGTCTGATCCTGAGGACGGGCAGATGGCCCGCTACTCGATCCCGGTGGGGCCCCAGCTGTCGAGGATGGCGGATATTGTTCTTTCTGCCACGCCTCCCACAGGAATAACATCGATGTGGAAAAAATTATGAAAAGTACAAGTTTTTTTGTGTCCATCTTGCTTCGCAATTTTATTTTTTTGACGATACGCATAAACCGTATCGAAATAATTCAGGTTGGATAAGTCTTTAAGGCACAGGGTCATGTCCGCCGCGACCCCATGGATTGCAACGCAGCATCCTCCATACACTGAGGAATATCCCCCGCAGCAATCCATGTCTGGTCAGCGCCTCACACGCGTAGTGTGAACAAGATGGGCTGAACCGGCACGAGGGTCCAAAAAAAGGGCTCAGGCAATATTGGTAGAACTTGATGAAACCAATAATTATCCGCGACATCGCTGCAATTGAATCATGAGCATCTCCGCCTCCCCGGTCATTTGCATTGAGTTGCTTTGGGGAACACGGCAACGTAAACGCACTACCAGATCCAGGCCGGCTAAATCTTGTTGTCGTCCTCGAAATACCTCCCTCAACAGACGTTTTGCCCTATTGCGGTTTACTGCTAGCCGCTCGATTTTCCCTGCGACTATTAACCCTAATCGTGAATGTACAAGATTGTTGGGTTTAGCAAAAACCTGAAGAAATTCACTGCTGGCAGAACATCTGAATCGGATAACCGAGGAGAACTCTTCAGCTTGGTGCAACCGGTGGCTTTTCGGAAAGCGAATAATACAGTCCTCAAGAATAGGGTTTTAGGTTATTAAACCTACACCCCAAGGCGAACCCGCCCCTTGGCGCGACGAGCCCGGATAACAGCCGCTCCACCGGTGGTTTTCATGCGAACCCGAAAGCCATGAGTCCGCTTTCTTCGAGTCACGGATGGTTGATAAGTGCGTTTCATCTTTTTCCCCTGAGGCCGATAAATAAAACCCCGCATTACAACCCTTGACGGAGGCTAATGTCAACCTATATTTTTTTCCTCCCCTGTGGATAAGTAGATCGGAAGGGTCTAAAATATATCGCTCACCGCCGTTCCCGAATTCCGCCATCTCCCCATAAGCGCTTTACAACCATGCTGGCAATGCACACTTTTTGGCTTTCTTGTCTTGGACATTTTGAGAAAGAATTGAGCGCCCAGCAATTCAATACCTGGATTAAGCCACTCCACCTGGATTTATCCCATACTGAGCATGAGCCCGTCCTTGTCGCCCCTAACCGGTTTGTCATGCAATGGATCAAGGACCACTTCCTAGCCCGCATTGAACAAATGGCGGAAAAACATTTTTCGCAAGATATACATTTCCAATTAAAGCTTGCTGATCAGGATTCCGCGAAATCAACGGTTCCAACTGCGGAAAATATCGCTGTTACGCCAACTCCGTCCGTTGTTGCACCAGCGCATATAACACAAAAAACTTCAAAGGAAAAAAATCCCAGTCGACTCAATTCTTCCTTTACCTTCAATAGCTTCGTCACAGGAAAAGCAAATCAACTGGCACGAGCAGGCGCAATCCAGGTGGCAGAACGTCCAGGAGTCGCTTACAACCCATTTTTTATTTATGGCGGCGTTGGTTTGGGAAAAACTCACCTGATTCAAGCTATTGGTAACTTGGTACTGGAGCACAACAGCACCGCCAAAGTCAGATACATTCACTCGGAACAATACGTTTCCGACGTAGTAAGGGCTTACCAACATAAAGCGTTCGATGAGTTCAAACGATACTATCATTCTCTGGATCTGCTGCTGATAGATGACATCCAGTTTTTTGGCGGAAAGAACCGGACTCAAGAAGAATTTTTTTATGCCTTCAATGCGTTAATCGAAGCACATAAACAGGTGATTATTACGTGCGATTCCTACCCTAAAGAAATCTCCGGTATGGAAGAACGGTTGATTTCCCGTTTTGGCTGGGGCTTGACAGTGGCGGTTGAACCGCCTGAACTGGAAATGCGCGTTGCCATTCTGTTAAAAAAAGCACTGACGGAAAAAATCGTTCTGGATGAGAATGTCGCCTTTTTCATCGCCAAACATATTCGATCTAATGTACGTGAACTGGAAGGTGCGTTAAAAAGAGTGCTCGCCTATTCCCGATTTACAGGCCATTCATTATCACTGGATTTGGCGAGGGAAGCGTTGAAAGATTTGCTAGCGGTACAAAATCGCCAGATCTCCATTGAAAATATCCAAAAAACCGTGGCTGACTACTATAAAATCAAGGTCGCCGAAATGTACTCCAAAAAACGTTCGCGCATCATTGCAAGACCCCGGCAAATGGCCATGGCCATATCTAAAGAATTAACGCCTCTGAGTTTGCCTGATATCGGTGAAGCCTTTGGGGGTAGAGATCATACGACCGTACTGCATGGATATCGGAAAATAGCAGAATTGCGGGCATCAGACCCAGCGATTAACCGGGACTTCAATACATTATTACACATTCTCCGCGGTTGATAACATCGTATGAATTGGGGATAACTTGCCGTTTGAACCGGACTTTAATTTATACCCACAAAATATCCACAGGCAATCCCCTTTTAATACAGATAAGAAATAACAATTAATTATCTAATCTTATTTATATTTTTTTATTTATACCGGACTTAACCTCCCTTTATTAACGATTATCTGGATTTTAAATAAATGAAACTGATACAAACCGATAAGGAAACCTTACTTAAACCATTACAAACGGTTACCGGGATTGTTGAGCGTCGTCATACCTTGCCTATACTTTCAAACGTACTCATAGAACGAAGGAATGAAGAAATTTCGTTTATTGCGACCGATCTGGAAATTCAAATAACGACTTCCGCACAGGACAGTAGTACGATCAGTGAAGGGGGCTCAGTTACTGTAGCTGCGAAAAAACTGCAGGACATATTGCGTGCGCTCCCCGATAAAACCGAAGTAATATTGGAAATCGATGAAAACCGACTTCACGGTAAAGCCGGAAAAAGCCGTTTTAATTTACAAACGCTTCCTGTAGAAGATTTTCCCAAATTTCCCGAAAATACCGAATCGCAGGCAAAAATAACAGTAAAACAAAAAGAACTGAAACAGCTTTTATTTCTAGTGCAATACGCCATGGCCCAGCAGGACATTCGTTATTATCTGAATGGCCTACTTTTACTCATGGAAGAAAATCAGTTAAAAGTGGTGGCTACGGACGGTCATCGCTTGGCGTTTGCCGTGCTTGTGCTGGATGTGCCTCAAGAGAAGAGAGAAGTCATTTTACCTCGGAAGGTGGTATTGGAGCTTGCCAAGCAATTAAATGACAGCGAGGAAGCTGTCATAGTGGAATTGCTCCAAAATCAAGTGCGTTTTACATTTTCAAATGTCGCACTGATATCCAAGGTTGTGGATGGCAAATTTCCTGATTACAACCGTGTTATCCCAACCGGGTACCAACAACACTTTGATGTAAATCGGTTATTATTTTTGCAAACGTTACAACGTGCTTCAATTCTGTCAAATGAAAAATTTCGCGGTGTCCGACTAATCCTGACAACGGGTAATCTTCGCATCGTTTGTAATAACAGCGAACAGGAAGAGGCACAGGAAGAGTTGGAAGTCGAGTATGATGGTGAAGCGCTTGATATCGGTTTCAACGTTACTTACCTACTGGATGTGCTGAACAATCTCACCAGTGAAAAGGTGCAATGTTCTTTCGGCGATGCCAACAGCAGCGCATTAATCACTATTCCCGGCAATGAGGATTTCAAGTATGTCGTAATGCCCATGAGAATATAAATAAAGACAGGGCAATTGCGGAAACTAGTTCATCAGAGATAAACAATACTACAAATGATTTTTTCGACAAATCCAGTTTCACGTGAAACCAAATAATCAGGCATGAACGAAAAAGACCGCTCTAAACAGAGAAGAATAGACGATTCAACAGCTTACAGTTCAGATAGCATAAAAATTCTGAAAGGACTTGATGCGGTACGCAAGCGCCCGGGCATGTACATAGGTGACACTAGCGACGGCACCGGTTTGCATCATATGGTATTCGAGGTGGTGGATAACGCCATCGACGAGGCGCTGGCCGGCCATTGTGACGAAATCACCGTGATCATTCATCCGGATAATTCGATAACCGTACAGGACAATGGCCGGGGCATTCCCACCGGCATCAAGCACGATGATGAAATGAAGCGCTCGGCCGCAGAAATTGTCATGACCGAACTTCATGCCGGCGGCAAGTTTGATGATAATTCCTACAAGGTATCAGGGGGCCTGCATGGCGTTGGCGTATCGGTCGTTAACGCCTTATCGGAATGGTTGCGTCTTACGATCCGCCGCAATGGGCAGATTCATCAGATTGAATTCCGCATGGGCGTACCTGTCGCACCGCTAGCTGTCACAGGCAAAACCGAGCGACGGGGTACCGAAGTGCACTTCCTGGCCAGCAAGGAAATTTTCGGTGATATTGAATATCACTATGACATATTTGCGAAGCGTCTGCGTGAACTTTCTTTTCTTAATAATGGCGTTAAAATTCATCTTGTTGATCAACGCAACGCCAAGGAAGAAATATTCGCCTTTACCGGTGGGGTAAAAAGTTTTGTCGAGTACATTAACCGCACCAAATCAGTTCTACACCCGACCATTTTTTACGCTACCGGAGAAAAAGACGGCATCGTAGTGGAAGTCTCAATGCAGTGGAACGACAGCTATTCCGAACAAGTTTTGTGCTTTACCAATAACATACCCCAAAAAGATGGGGGAACTCATCTCACCGGTTTACGCGCCGCCATGACGCGCACCCTTAACAACTATATTGAAAAAAATGAACTGGCAAAAAAAGCCAAAATCGAAACTTCGGGCGACGATATGCGGGAGGGCTTATCCTGCATTTTATCGGTGAAGTTATTTGAACCCAAGTTTTCCTCTCAGACCAAGGAAAAGCTCGTTTCCTCGGAAGTACGTCCCGCTGTAGAGGAAATCGTGACGCTAAAACTGACGGAATTCCTGTTAGAACGTCCGCTCGATGCTAAAACCATCTGCGGAAAAATCATAGATGCCGCAAGAGCGCGCGAAGCCGCGCGGAGAGCGCGCGAATTGACGCGACGCAAGGGCGTACTGGATGGTATCGGATTGCCCGGCAAGCTTGCCGACTGCCAGGAAAAAGACCCTGCGCTATGCGAGCTTTATCTGGTTGAGGGTGATTCGGCAGGTGGTTCGGCCAAGCAGGGACGCGACCGCAAATTTCAGGCGATCATGCCGCTGAAGGGCAAAATCCTGAATGTTGAAAAAGCCCGTTTCGACAAACTCATTTCATCGCAGGAAATCATCTCCCTCATTACCGCGCTCGGAACCGGCATCGGCAAGGACGAATACAACCCTGACAAGTTACGCTACCACCGTATCATCATCATGACGGATGCGGACGTGGACGGCTCCCACATACGTACTTTATTGCTCACGTTCTTTTACCGGCAAATGCCGGAGCTGATCGAACGCGGCCATATTTACATTGCACAACCGCCGCTTTACAAGATCAAGCATGGTAAACAGGAACGCTACGTCAAGGATGATCATGAACTAAAACAATATCTGCTGGGGCTGGCACTTGCTGATGCGGAATTGCATACCTATGAAGATAGATCGCCGCTTACCGGAGAGACGCTCGAAAAAATCGCCAACGAATATCTGCTGGCCGAAGCAGTGATCGAGCGCATGAGCCGCCTCATTGATAGTGAAGTCATGCATGCCTTATTTCGCCATCCTGACATAGACTTGAGTAGTGAAGTCGGGGCAGCCGACAGCGCTGCCAAGCTCGCAGCACATGTAGCCACCGTACAAATTACACCGGAGTATGATATCGCCACCGAGGAGTACCGGCTGAAAATATCTCGTATGCACCACGGTAACGCCCGCGCCAGCTACCTCGATCAGGATTTCCTGCATAGTGGCGATTACGCTCAAATCAGGCAAACTGCTCAAGTACTCGATGGTCTGATGGGCCCCACGGCATACATCAAGCGTGGCGAACAAAAACAATCTGTCAGCGACTTCAAACAGGCGCTCGACTGGTTGCTGCAGGAAGTAAAAAAAAGTATCGGCACTCAGCGCTACAAAGGTTTGGGAGAAATGAATCCAATACAGTTATGGGAAACCACCATGGATCCCAAAAGTCGTCGGCTGCTGCGCGCCCAGATTGAAGACAGTATCGCTGCTGACGAAATTTTCACCACCTTGATGGGCGACGTGGTCGAGCCCCGTCGTGCATTTATTGAGAACAATGCATTGGGGGTAAGAAATCTCGATGTATAGCCGATCCCTTGTTAATCTTAATGCGACATGTTGTAGAGAATGAACTGTTAACCCCATTTTTCCAAAATTCTCAGAGAGTTAAATAGCCATGTTTTCCCCAAAACTGATCCTGGAAAGCGTTGATCCCGATGTGTGGCGAGCCGTCAAAGGCGAAGAGCAGCGCCAGGAAGAATATATTGAGTTGATCGCTTCGGAGAATTATGCCAGTCCAGCGGTGATGGAAGCACAGGGATCAGTCCTGACCAACAAATACGCCGAGGGTTATCCCGGAAAGCGTTATTACGGCGGGTGTGAGTATGTAGATATAGTAGAGCAGCTCGCGATAGACCGGGTAAAAGCGCTGTTTCATGCTGAGTATGTCAATGTTCAGCCACATTCCGGTTCGCAGGCGAACGCTGCAGTTTATTTGTCGGCCTTAAAACCGGGTGATACCCTCCTTGGCATGTCGCTTGCCCATGGCGGGCATTTGACCCATGGTGCTTCGGTCAATCTCAGCGGAAAAATTTTTAACTCGGTTGCGTATGGGCTCAATTCCAAAGAGGAACTTGATTACGACGCGGTAGAGTCTCTGGCGCGCGAACATAAGCCCAAAATGATTGTTGCCGGAGCTTCTGCTTACGCGCTGGTGATAGATTGGAAACGTTTTCGCAAGATCGCAGATGACGTGGGGGCCTATTTATTTGTAGACATGGCTCATTACGCAGGATTGGTGGCGGCAGGGTTTTACCCCAATCCTGTCGGTATTGCCGATTTTGTCACGACCACCACCCACAAGACGTTACGTGGGCCACGCGGCGGCATAATCATGGCCAAGCCGGAGCATGAGAAAACGCTCAATTCAGCAATTTTTCCGCAAACTCAGGGTGGCCCGCTGATGCACGTGATTGCTGCTAAGGCAGTGGCTTTCAAAGAGGCTGCTACTAAAGAATTCAGGGATTATCAGGAACAGGTGATCGACAACGCTCGCGTGATGGCTAAGGTATTGCAAGAGCGAGGCCTGCGCATTGTCTCCGGGCGTACTGATTGTCATATGTTTCTGGTGGATCTTCGTGCCAAGAATCTTACGGGCAAGCAAGCCGCGGAATCCCTCGAACTGGCGCACATAACGGTCAACAAGAACGCCATACCCAACGACCCGCAGAAACCCTTCGTCACCAGCGGTATTCGTATCGGCTCCCCCGCAATAACCACGCGGGGTTTCAGGGAAATTGAAGCGGAACAACTGGCAAATCTGATTGCCGATGTGCTGGAAGCGCCCACCGATGGCGCGGTGCTTTCGCATGTAGCGCACGAAGCAAAAACATTGTGCGCGAAATTCCCGGTTTATAAGCGCTGATCGATCACAACGGCCGCAATATACCGTCGTCAGCGCAATCATTTAACGGATAACGGATTGTATCTGCTTCACTCTCTTTCCTCCCTTTGGATCATATTCCCGCCGCTTGCGACGTCGTAAACTGACCAAACATTATGAGTAATACCCCGCCTCTTGAGGCGGAACTGTTTATTTGCCGGATTTAAGGATGAAATGTCCCTTCTGCAATGCAGATGACACTAGCGTGATCGATTCCCGTGTCAGCGAGGAAGGTAATAGAATACGCCGCCGCCGCCGTTGTCTCACGTGCGACAAACGTTTTACCACTTATGAGACGGTGGAGTTGCGTTTGCCTCAGGTGGTGAAACAGGATGGCAATCGCTCCGAGTTCAATCGCGATAAATTGCTTACGGGCTTTATGCGCGCCCTGCACAAACGTCCGGTCCCGACCGAGTATGTGGATGCGGCGATGGATCGCATTGTACAAACGCTTTTGAGTCTGGGTGCACGTGAAATACCCTCGCGCAAGATTGGTGAGATGGTGATGCAGGAGCTCTACAAGCTGGATAAAGTGGCCTATATCCGGTTTGCCTCGGTTTACAGAAGTTTCCAGGATGCGGACGACTTCCATGATGCGATCAAAGAGATACAGAGGCCGCAGCGAAAAAAAGAAACAAAAAAATCTGAATAGCAACCTTAGCACCGGTTCATGTTTCCGCTGGGACAAAGCAGTAATCGCCCTCAACCCGCCCTGTGGCGAACTCACCTAAAAGGTGAAGGTCACGTGGTCCAAAAAATTGTTGTAAATCATGGCGCTAAATTGACAAAATGAGCGGTCAACTGCTGGATGCAGGTTTATAAAGGCACCCCTATGTTTTCGTCAACCGATCACGCCTACATGTCCCTGGCTTTGCAGCTTGCTGAAAAAGGGTTGTATAGTACCAGTCCTAATCCCCGCGTGGGCTGCGTGATCGTGCGTGATGATCACATGGTTGGCAGCGGCTGGCACGAACGTGCGGGTCAGCCGCATGCCGAGATAAATGCCCTCAATGTCGCCGGGACAGCAGCGCAGGGTTCCACCGCTTATGTCACGCTGGAGCCATGCGGCCATCATGGGCGAACCCCTCCTTGCGCCGAAGCGTTAATCAAGGCGGGTATCGGCAGAGTGGTAGCAGCCATGCAAGACCCGAATCCCCTGGTAGCGGGGAATGGCTGTGCGTTACTGAAACAGGCTGGAATAGAAGTGGAAACCGGTTTAATGGAAGCGGAAGCAAAGGCGCTTAACATCGGTTTTGTTGCGCGCATGACACGCAAGCGCCCGTGGGTCCGGATGAAAATCGCGGCAAGTCTCGACGGCAAGACCGCACTCAACAACGGTGCTAGCCAATGGATTACCAGTGAGCCGGCACGACGCGATGGCCATCGGCTTCGTGCCCGCTCTTGCGCAGTTCTAACCGGTATCGGCACTGTGTTGGCGGATAATCCGCAGCTTACCGTGCGCCATGTGAAAACAACCAGGCAGCCGTTGCGAGTGGTAGTAGATAGCCATCTGGAAATTCCGGTAGACGCGAGGGTGCTGCGTGACGGAGGGGAACTGATTTTTACCGCTACTGCCAGCGAGGAGAAAATTGTAGCATTACGTGATGTGGGCGCGCGTGCTATCGTACTGCCAGGTGAAAATGACAATGTTGATCTCGTTAAAATGATGCAGATGCTTGCCGATTTTGAGATCAACGAAGTGCTGGTTGAGGCGGGCGGTAAATTGAATGGCTCCCTCATCCACGCAGGTCTGGTGGATGAGTTGGTGGTTTATCTCGCGCCGTACCTGATTGGTGGCGCAGCGCGGAGCATGTTAAATTTGCCGGAGTTGAGGGACCTTGCAGAAAAACGCCCGCTCAAGATTTATGATTTGCGCGCTGTCGGGCCTGATATCCGCGTAATTGCCCGTTTTTCGTAACAGCATCACAGGACGTTTCAGGGTTGCTTTTATAACTTCGAAGTTTAGCGGATGCTCACAAATTCGGATTTATAGAAACACTTTATATCTTAGCGGGATTCTTGGTCAGTTTGCGTTGCAACGTGCGGCGGTGCATGTTAAGTGCTCTCGCTGTTACGGAAACATTCCCTTTGTTTTCATTTAGAACGCGCTGGATATACTCCCATTCAAGCCGGTTTACCGACAACGGGTGTGCGCTGATTTGCACATCTGCATCGCCCGCAGTGCGCTCGAAAGCAATCATGATTTCATCTACATCGACAGGTTTCGCAAGGTAGTGCGTTGCGCCGAGTTTGATTGCTTCCACTGCTGTGGCAATACTGGCATAACCGGTCAACATGACAATCCGGGTACCGGGATCAAGGGCTTTCAGTTTTTCAACCAAGGCTAAACCGGAAGTCCCCGGCAACCTGAGATCGATAACCGCATATTCGGGCGTGCAGGCCTCGGCAAATTCGAGTGCCTGCTCGACCGTATGCGCACACGTTGTGTTGAATCCACGTTTCGCCATTGCGTTTGCAAGCACGCTACAAAACGTTGCATCGTCATCTACAATCAGCAACGTCGGACGATCATCGACTTCCATATCCGGTAATGTTGTCGTATTTATCATGTCGATTGCCGTATCAGAGGTAAGGTAACTTGGGTACAGGCGCCGCGCTCCCGATTAGTCAAACGAACGCTACCGCCAAATCGCTCAATATTCGCATTCGCCAGGAATAAACCGATCCCAAAACCCTGTCCTGGCGCTTTGCTGGTAAAGAAGGCTTGGCCGGCCCGCTGTGCGGCTTCTCCGGTAAGTCCTTCACCGTAATCGAGGATTTCGAGATGCAACTCCTGATGAGTCCAACTGGCCTCTATCTCAACCTGCTTTAAGGACGCATCGGCTGCATTATTCAGCAGATTTAAAATAGACTGGCTCAGTAATTGGGTATTCAGAATTTGTGGCGCAGGCTGCACTCCATCGCCATGATAAGTAAATTTGACGGCGGGTCGCATCAATTGCCATTTGTCCAAAACCTGCCGCAAGAAATAATCGACAGCCTGACCGCTACCATCTTCGGCCCGCGCTTGCCCGGCATCGGCCAGCAATTGTGTCAATGTATGTTTGCAATGTGTGATCTGGTCGCGGAGTATCCTGATATTATCTTGAAATTCGCTGTTTTCAGTATAATCTTTTTGTAATTCCCCTGTTACCACTGCCATCGTCGCCAGCGGCGTACCGAGTTCATGAGCCGCACCCGCAGCCAGCGTTCCAAGCGCAATAATTTGTTCGTTACGTAACGCCTGTTCGCGTGCCAATGCCAGATCTTTGTCGCGTTCGCGGATCGATATACCCATCTTCACCACGAACCAGGCAATTAATACAGTGCTTAACACGAAGGCGAGCCACATACCGGAGACATGCAAATTAAATTCGCTGTTATGTTCTTCGTGGTCATGTGGCAGCGGCACATAATAAAACAGAAGCAGCGTATAACAGCTTATGGTGATTGCTGCCATTACCCAGGTATAAGCCCAGGGCAATGCTGCGGCAGCAATCGTCAGTGGCAACAGATATAGCGAGATAAATGGGTTTGTTGAACCACCGCTAAAATACAGCAATGTGCTTAATGCAAACACATCAACTAATAGTTGAGCAAAAAATTCAACGCTTGAGACCGGCCAGTTACGGTAGAGACGGATCCACGTGGCCAGATTCAATATGGCGAGCAAAGCCGTTACAGCAACCATTTCTGTCCATGGCAATTGCATCTCAAGTACCCAGTACGCCAAGGCGAAGGTCAGGCACTGAGCGGCAATCACGATATTCCTGAGCAGAAACAAGCGTTGCAAATTCTTGCGTAGCGGCGACTGGCTGAGATTACTGAACATTGTCCGTACCTACCTTTCCCATGTGTAACTTAATCCCAACATTAGCGTATATTGTAATTTACGACTATGCGGCAAATTGCCGCACACTCCTCTTATCCCCAGACCAATAGGCGCATACAATGAGCGGTTATTGTATTGGAAAGCGGAAAGGATTTTGATGTTTACCGGTATTATTGAAGCAGTCGGCGAGATAAAGCACGTCACACCTTTGGAGGCTGGTATATGCTTGAACATTTGGCCCGGCATGCTGGATTTATGCGATGTCAAAATCGGGGACAGCATCGCAGTAAATGGCGTATGCCTCACTGTCACAACACTGGCGAATGGCATGTTTTCTGTAGACGTGTCACGCGAAACCTTGAGCTGTACCGAAGGTTTGGATAAACAGGACGGACGGGTCAATCTCGAACAAGCCATGCGGCTATCCGACCGGATTGGCGGCCATCTGGTGAGCGGCCATGTAGATGGTATCGGCGAAGTGGTGAAGTTTGAGCCAATCGGGGAAAGTTATCTGCTAGTAATTAAGGTACCCGGTTCATTATCAAAATATATCGTTAAAAAGGGTTCAATCACCGTGAATGGTGTAAGTTTGACGGTAAATGGGACAGCGGGAGATGAGTTTGAAGTCAATCTCATTCGTCATACGCTTGCCATGACTACACTGAATGATCTGAAAACAGGCACGAAAGTAAATTTGGAAGTGGATATGCTGGCGCGGTATGTGGAGCAATTGATGAGCGATCGCATGAATTATGGCTGACATTTGACATGGTTATCAGTTCTATCCAGGAAATAATTGCGGAAATCAAGGCCGGCAAAATGGTGATCCTCGTAGACGAGGAAAATCGCGAGAACGAAGGCGACCTGGTTTTGGCGGCGGATTTCGTTACACCGGCAGCGATCAATTTCATGGCCACGCATGGGCGCGGGTTGATCTGCATGACCCTGACCGAAGAGCACTGCAATCGGCTCAATCTACCACTGATGGTATCCACCAACCGTTCGCCGCTGGGCACCAATTTCACGCTTTCCATCGAGGCGGCAAACGGCGTCACGACCGGTATTTCAGCCGCCGACCGCGCCCGCACCATACAGGTCGCCGCACACCCAGGCGCAAAGCCGGAAGACATCGTCCAGCCTGGACACATTTTTCCGCTGATGGCACAAAATGGTGGCGTACTTGTACGCGCAGGTCATACCGAGGCTGGCTGCGATCTAGCGAATCTGGCGGGGCTTACCCCTGCATCCGTAATTTGCGAAATTCTGACGGAAGACGGCAGTATGGCGCGTCTGCCGGATTTGATCGAATTCGCCGCAAAGCATCAACTCAAAATCGGTGCCATTGCAGATCTTATTCATTACCGCAGCCGTACCGAAAGCCTGGTGAGGCGCGTGGCCGAACGTTCCATTCAGACAGTCCATGGGGAGTTCCGCCTCGTTGCCTATCTCGATAAGACGGTTAACGCCACTCATCTGGCTCTGGTCAGGGGCAAAATCGATCCCGATACTGAAACCCTGGTGCGGGTGCATGAGCCGTTGTCAGTCATCGATCTGCTGGACATAAATGACGACACCCACTCCTGGAATGTGAATGATACGCTTCAGGTAATCGCGGGTGCGACATCCGGTGTGATCGTGCTGCTCCAGCGCAGGGAAAGCCCGGCAGAATTAATGGAGCGAGTCATGCCGGCGAAATCCAGTCCTCATATTGTTGCCAGAACGGATTTGCGCGATTATGGTATTGGCGCGCAAATATTGAAAGATCTTAATGTAGGCAAGATGCGGTTGCTGGCCATTCCTCGTAAAATGCCCAGCATGGCGGGTTTCGGCCTCGAAGTCACGGGATATCTGGAGCCGGAAGATAAAAGCCAGAAGCAATTGCATTCATAAAATCTGTTTGTAGTTATTTATTGTTACGGGAGCACACATGGCACGGTATGACAACATTCTTGAACTTGAACCCGATCTTAACGGTGGAGAGCTACGTATTGGCATCGTTATGAGCCGCTTTAACGTAAATGTGAGCGAGGGATTGCTTGGCGCCTGCACTGCAGAACTGGTGAAGCGTGGCGTGCAGGAATCGGGCATGTTGCTGGTAACAGTTCCGGGCGCACTGGAAATTCCTCTGGCGTTGCAAAAGATGGCTTTAACCGACCAATTCGACGCTTTGGTGGCATTGGGCGCCGTAATACGTGGGGACACCTATCATTTCGAAGTCGTATCCAACCAGGCGGCCAGTGGTGTGGCTGCCGTGCAGCTTGACACCGGCATCCCAGTGGCCAACGGCATACTTACTACCGATACCGACGATCAGGCCTTAGCGCGCATGAGCCAGAAAGGTACCGAAGCCGCACAAGTAGCGTTAGAGATGGCCAATCTGCTGAGAGAGCTCGACGAAGTAACCCAATGACGCAGATTAAACCGGCAATCAAATCATCAAACCAGGCATTAAAGCAGTCTATAGCCAGTCCCGCAACCAGATCGATCCGCAAAACTCGCCGCCGCCGATCACGCGAATTGGCTTTGCAGGGACTTTATCAATGGCGTGTCGCAGGAGGAGCCGTTGAGGCTATCGAAGCGCAGCTACAGGAAACCAAGGAATTCCCCAAGACAGATACGGAATACCTCTCAGTTCTCCTGCGGGGCGTCCTGGCTAATTGCACAGAACTGGAGAAACAAATCCAGCCTTATCTCGACCGTCCCTTCAAGGAGCTCAGTCCGGTGGAGATTGCCATTCTGTTACTGAGCACCCATGAGCTTGTCAGTCACCCGGAAATGCCTTATCGAGCAGTGATCAATGAGGCCGTGGAACTCGCCAAAACCTATGGCGGTACCGATGGACATAAATACGTGAACGGTGTGCTGGATAAATTGGCGGCGAAGTTGCGAACGACCGAGATCAATGCCAAAGCTTGATCGTCCAGGCCCTACAAGTGATTTCCGAATTCGACATCATTTACCGTTATTTTTCCCGCCCCGCTGCCGGTGCGGTATTGGGTGTTGGAGATGATGCTGCGCTGATTAAGCCAACGGCCGGGATGGAACTGGCGGTTTCCACCGACATGCTCGTATCCGGTCAACATTTTTTTGCCGATGCTGATCCACGCAAGCTAGGCTACAAATCCCTCGCAGTGAATCTTTCCGACATGGCGGCGATGGGCGCCAGGCCGCGATGGGCTACCCTTTCGCTGGCACTGCCAGAACCAATGGTGCGCACTGATGGAAAATGGCTGGAAGCGTTCGCCGATGGCTTTTTTGGACTTGCTCATGCTCATCAAGTGGACCTCATTGGCGGAGATACTACGCGCGGCCCACTCAATATCTGTGTGACAATCATAGGTGAAGTGGCGAAGGGAAAAGCTTTGCGCCGCAGCGGGGCCAGGCCGGGGGATGATATCTGGATATCCGGCCATCTGGGCGATGCTGCGTTGGCCCTTGCTTACGAGCAGCGGCGCATCATGCTTGAACCCAGCGAAATCGCGAAGTGTCTGCCTGCGCTGCATACCCCAACGGCACGAGTGGAATTGGGGCAACGGTTGATCGGCATTGCTGGCAGCGCCATTGATATTTCCGATGGGCTGCTGGCGGACCTGGGACATATCCTGAAAAGCTCAAAGGTTGCCGCCGTCATCAAAATGGACGAAATAAGTTGCTCGACCCCAATGAAAAAATATCTTCCCCAAACGCTGGCAATCAAGTGCCTGCTGGCGGGCGGAGACGATTATGAGCTTTGTTTTACCGCGCCCGAATCGAAGCGTGGAAAAATCGAAATACTCTCCCGAGAACTGGGAATTCCGTTAACCCGCATCGGTAGAATCGGCGAAGGAAAAGGTCTGGTAGTGCTGGACGCGGCGGGCAAGGTGGTAACGCTGGAGACGAAAGGATATGACCACTTCCGGTTCTGACCATCCGCTTCCCGATAGGGAATTTGTGCGGCGCCATCCGGCGCATTTCATCGCCTTCGGTGGCGGCGCAGGTTTGAGTCCGGTCGCGCCCGGCACAGCGGGGACGCTTGCCGCGTTCCCCTTATTCTGGTTGTTTGATTACTTCCTTGATCCTGTTGAATTTCTGCTACTGATTGGCGTGCTATTCATCGTCGGAATATGGGCTTGCAGAGTTACCGGCCGCGCGCTTGGTAATCATGACCATGGCGGTATGGTTTGGGATGAGATCATAGCTTTCCTGCTGGTCCTGCTATTCACGCCGAATGCCCTGATATGGCAGGCATTTGCGTTTTTGATTTTCCGTCTGTTCGATATCATCAAACCCCCACCGATCCGGTATTATGACAATGCTCTGCGCGGTGGCTTCGGGGTAATGTTCGATGACTTGCTGGCGGCATTCATGACATTGCTTTGCCTGGCCGCGTGGAAGGCATTTGTAATACCATCAGGAATATTGTAAGAACACAAATTGGAGATTAAATTCCATGGATGATTTGACACTTCAAGATCTCGCCATAAAGGTTGGGTCAGCGCTCACCCAGCAGGGATTGATGCTTGCCAGCGCCGAATCCTGCACCGGCGGCTGGCTGGGACAGACCATTACATCAATAGCCGGAAGTTCTGCCTGGTACGAACGTGGCTTTATCACCTATACAGACATCTCAAAGCGCGAAATGCTGGGCGTGAACAGCACCACACTCGAACAATACGGTGCGGTATCCGAGGAAATTGCATACGAAATGGCTGAAGGCGCCATTGTGCGAAGTCATGTCCAGGTCGTAGTTTCCGTTACTGGCATTGCCGGGCCCGGCGGCGGTACAGCGAAAAAACCGGTAGGAATGATATGTTTCGCCTGGATAATGAAAGATGGTCTCGCCCGCACCGAAACGCGCTATTTTAGCGGCAGCCGCGAGGAAATAAGACAGCAAGCGGTGGCGGAAGCGCTGCAAGGAGTAATAGATTTGTTACACGGTATCCCTCCTATGGTTGCTTGAGTACCCTGTCGTTCAGTGAGAATCTTGTATCTCCCTGTGTGTACTCGTACCGGACATGATGCGGTCGCTGTAAGCGATTGCGATCGCCGAAAGCAGGAAGACGACGTGGATTCCAGTTTGGGCGATTATGGTTTTTGCATCGTACGCGTTGGCATTGATGAAGGTTTTCAGCAAGTGGATAGATGAAATGCCGATGATGGCCGTGGCGAGCTTGACTTTTAGCACCGATGCATTGACATGCGACAGCCACTCCGGCTGGTCGGGGTGACCCTCCAGATTCATGCGCGAAACGAATGTTTCGTAGCCACCGATGATCACCATGATAAGCAGATTGGAAATCATCACCACGTCTATCAAACCCAGAACGACCAGCATAATGATGGTCTCTGTGATCTTGGTAGGCCTGGGCACACCTTCAATGGCTACCACGTCAAAAATATGTTGTAACGCGGTCTGATTACCCATTACAGCGCCAATCAGGTCGGTCAATTCAACCCAGAAGTGGTAGACGTATACGCATTGGGCGAGAATCAGCCCAAGGTACAAAGGTAGTTGCAGCCAACGTGTGGTGAAGATGAAATACGCCAGCGGCTGGATTGGTTTTTTCTGGGGATAATGGGCAGGGTCTTCGACGATTTCCTTGATTTCCATACGATTCTGTAGCTTCCAGTGAAATAATTCCGCATTTTACACTTTTTGTTCCGCAAGATCGTTGTTGCTGATCCCCCTTAGTTGTAACCGATGCGCTACGATGCGTATTCAAACGGACGAATAAATACGGTTGTGAGTCCTAATACCCGACAAAAAAATCAGGATATTCCGCATTTGTACCCAATGAAGATTGGAGGTTTGGTACTAACCTTGCTTTCGTCACTCGCCGCCGCCAATGTCCTGAATGTCCCTTTAACCCCAGAACAGATTTTTATCCGGGTGTCGCCTTCCATAGTGGCGGTAGACATAGTGGATGATGCCCATGATAAAGTCATTCGGCAAGGTAGCGGCGTGGTGATTGGAGCGAATCAGGTAATCACCACTTGCCATGTGATTAAAGAAGGAAAAAACACGGTAGTGCGAAAATCGGGTAAAGCCTTCAAAGCCACGCTGCAATACGCTGACCCAGACCGCGACCTTTGCCAGTTGAATGTACCCCATTTGCACGTCACGCCCATTATCCTGGGCTCTGCCAGAAAAACCAGGGTCGGCCAGCGTGTTTATGCTATCGGCGTACCCGGGGGAAACGAGCCAACTCTAAGCGAGGGAGTTGTCTCCAACTTGCGACCGCATGGGGACTCGCAATACATCCAGATTTCCACCACTATTTCTTCGGGCTCCAGTGGCGGCGGACTGGTCGATGATCAGGGACAACTAATAGGGCTCCTCTCGCCCCAGTCTGTCGAACGTCAGAACCTCACTTTCGCGCTACCAGTGGAGTGGATCAGCGAATTGGCAAAACGGACGCAACCTGTCCCGATAATAACGAATAAAGGTGGATTGAACTGGCTTAACCGGACCATGGCGCTGGAGAAGAAGTCTGACTGGCAGGCGCTATTAAAACTCGCCCAGCAGGAAGTCAAACATGACCCGGCAAATGCGGTTGCGTGGTATAGCATAGGTGTGGCTTCCGCCCATCTCAAACAATACAACCAGGCGGTTCATGCCTATCGGGAAGCGATACGCAACCAGGCTGAATATGGCGAGGCTTGGCTTAAACTCGGCGTTGCCTACGCTAATCTCAGGGAATACGATCACGCATTCCACGCCTATCGGGATGCGTTGCGCATTCAGCGGGATAACGCGGAGGGCTGGTATGGCTTGGGCGATACCCACTACGAACTTAAACAATACGCCCACGCCATTCATGCGTATCGGGAGGCGCTCCGCATACAGCCGGAAAATCCCAATGCCTGGTACAAACTGGGCATTACCTACGACGATCTGAAGCTATACAGCGAGTCGGTTCAGGCCTATCAGGAGACGGTGCGCATACAGCCGGAAAATGCCGATGCCTGGCATAACTTGGGCGTGGCCTACGCACTGCTGGGAGAGCGCGATAAGACGAAAGAAATTTATCAGGCCCTCCGCAAGCTCGATCCAGCCAGAGCAGAACGTTACTTCAACACTTATATTTTGCCTTAGATAGATCGGCATAGGTGGGCTCGATTAATGTTCCTTGCGATTGCTCAGACGCGCTTGTCTTCCAATAAGCTGCCTGGGGACGGAGGTTGAAAATCACGCTCCGTGAACCATTGCGCCACATTGTCATCCCCTTCGCCTTCCCGCGTCGGGGTTACATATGCGATAATCGGACCCATTCTTAAAAGGAAAATCCATGGACGAAAACAAAAGTAAAGCGCTGGCGGCGGCTCTTTCCCAGATCGAGAAACAGTTCGGCAAGGGTTCGATCATGCGTTTGGGAGCCAGCGATGTTGCCAAAGACATTCAGGTCATTTCCACCGGTTCACTGGGACTCGATATTGCGCTGGGCGTGGGAGGGTTGCCGCGAGGACGGGTCATCGAAATCTATGGGCCGGAATCATCCGGCAAAACTACCCTTACCCTGCAAGTCATCGCGGAAATGCAGAAAATGGGTGGTACTGCGGCCTTCATCGACGCGGAACACGCCCTGGATCCGCAATACGCGCAAAAGATCGGCGTCAATGTACAGGAATTATTAATTTCCCAACCCGATAACGGCGAGCAGGCCCTGGAAATCGCCGATATGCTGGTACGTTCCGGCTCGGTTGATGTGGTGGTGGTGGATTCGGTCGCCGCCTTGACACCCAAGGCGGAAATTGAAGGGGAAATGGGCGAGCCGCAAATGGGTCTGCAGGCGAGACTGATGTCACAGGCGTTGCGCAAGCTTACCGCCAACATCAAGCGCAGCAACACAATGGTGATCTTCATTAATCAGATACGCATGAAAATCGGTGTCATGTTCGGTAGTCCTGAAACCACTACCGGCGGCAATGCATTGAAATTCTACGCATCGGTGCGTCTGGATATACGCCGGACCGGCTCCATCAAGAAAGGCGATGAGGTGATCGGCAGCGAAACCCGCGTCAAGGTAGTCAAGAATAAGGTTGCGCCGCCATTCAAGCAGGCTGAATTCGATATTCTCTACGGTGAGGGTATTTCGCGCGAAGGTGAAATTGTCGAGTTGGGTGTGCAACACAAGCTGATTGAGAAAGCCGGCGCCTGGTATGCCTACAAGGGAGACAAAATAGGTCAGGGCAAGGACAATGCCCGTGAATATCTGAAAGAGCATCACGACGTAGCGATGGAAATAGAATCGAAGATCCGCGCTGCCGTGGGAGTCGCTGATCAGGCTACGGCACAGACTCCGGCTGAGCCTGCCAACGCGGAGTAATAGTCTTTGGTAAAAGAGCTGAGCCTGAGAACCCGTGCCTTGGGTTATCTGGCGCGGCGGGAGCACTCCCGGCTCGAGCTGGAAAGAAAGCTCAAGCCACATGCTAAAAATTCCGGAGAACTCTCTTCCTTGCTGGACACGCTGGAACAACGCGGCTTTCTATCAGCTGAGCGCATGCTGGAGCAGGTGATTCACATGCGTAAAAGCAAGTTCGGCAGTCAACGGATTGTGCATGAGTTGCGTGAAAAGGGTATCGCGGAGAATTTAATCGCCGCGGCGCTGCCCAATATCAAGGAAACCGAGCAGGAAAGCGCGCGCGAAGTATGGCGGAAGAAGTTCGGTGCGATACCTGCCGATGCGAAAGAACTTGCCAGGCAAATGCGTTTTCTGATGGGGCGGGGTTTTACGGCAGAAGTGATACATCAGGTGTTGCGCCATGCTGATAAGGAAGAAGCGTGAGGAACCGCGTTGCTCGGATCGTAGCGGCGGCCGTTATAGGGATTATGCTCGGTGGTTGCGGTGCCATCAAAGCGACGCCTATTAACGAAATCAATATATCCCCCGCCAATTTTGACGGCAAGGAAGTCATGCTCCATGGTGTGGCAAAAGATCCCACGCGGATTCCGCTATTTAATACAAAGGCCTACGTATTGAAGGACGATAGCGGAGAAATTACCATCCTGACGGAAGCCGATCTACCTAAGATGAACGAAAAAATCACCGTCAGGGTGAAGGTAGCGAATATTGCGATTATCAACGGTGAATCGTTGGGAATGACGGTAGCGGAGATATCGCGGCGTTAGCCGCCACCCCCATACGTTTGGATGAAGCCAGTATGAAAAGCAGCGAAATAAGACAAAAATTTCTCGAATTCTTCGAGTCGCATGGCCATACGGTCGTTGCATCGAGCCCTCTTGTTCCCGCCAACGATCCCACGCTGTTGTTCACCAATGCGGGCATGGTGCAGTTCAAGGACGTATTTCTCGGCCAGGACAAGCGGCCCTATGTGCGCGCAGCGAGTTCGCAACGCTGCGTGCGTGCGGGCGGCAAGCACAATGATCTGGAGAATGTCGGCTACACCGCACGGCATCATACTTTCTTTGAGATGCTCGGTAATTTCAGCTTCGGCGATTATTTCAAGCGCAACGCCATCAAGTTTGCATGGGAATTTCTCACGGTTACGCTGAAGGTCCCACAGGAGAAATTATGGGTGACAGTGTACGCCGAAGATGATGAAGCCGCCGATATCTGGCTCAACGAAGTAGGCATCGCCTCGTCGCGCTTTACGCGCATCGCCACCATGGATAACTTCTGGCAGATGGGCGATACCGGGCCATGCGGTCCCTGTTCCGAAATTTTTTATGATCATGGTCCGGAGATCGCGGGTGGGCCGCCCGGCACACCGGATGCGGATGGCGACCGCTATGTCGAAATCTGGAATTTGGTGTTCATGCAATACAACCGGGACAGTACCGGCACACTGCATCCATTGCCCAGGCCGT
>JBDTWQ010000132.1:0-3226 GCA_040006595.1 Nitrosospira sp. | reverse complement strand
GTTTTTCGTTTGAGCCGCGCGGTGCTGCGGGCCATGGTTAAAGCCCGATACGGACGCATCATCAATATATCCTCGGTGGTGGGTGCTACCGGCAATATAGGGCAGGCCAACTATGCTGCCGCTAAAGCTGGAATATTTGGCTTCAGCAAATCTCTGGCGCGTGAAGTGGGCAGCCGCAACATCACTGTGAATTGCATTGCACCTGGTTTTGTACAGACCGATATGACCCGCGCGCTCTCTGACAAACAGCAACACGACTTGATCCAGCATGTGCCGCTTGGCAGATTAGGGCAGCCCGAGGAGATAGCCTCAGCAGTTGCGTTTATCGCTTCACCAGACGCGGGCTATATTACTGGCGCGACACTCCATGTGAATGGCGGGATGTATATGGATTAATCAGAGATAATTTCATTAAACGCAGTATTATTCATAAATATATATTTCATTGAGATCTGTTAAATTTTAGATTGGCATGAATGGTGTGTCAGGTATCGTAATTGTTTATTTCATCTTTGATCGTGTTCTATTCTAATGTTATTAATACTGAAAACTTGCTAGAATGGCGGCGTTTTTCTTACCGGAGAAGAGGTATCTAGATGGAAAATGTAGAGCAGCGTATAAAAAAAATCGTGGCCGAACAGTTAGGGGTTAATGAGGGGGATGTCAAGAACGAATCTTCTTTTGTGGATGATCTAGGTGCTGATTCGCTCGATACCGTGGAGCTGGTCATGGCCCTGGAAGAAGAATTTAAATGCGAAATCCCTGATGAACAGGCGGAAAAAATAAATACTGTTCAACAGGCCATTGATTACATTAATTCTCATTCCAACTAGTTTCTTGCTTTAAGCAGTTCCTTGCTTAAGCATATCCCCACTCGGAGTCACTTTGTCCAAGCGTAGGGTAGTCATAACCGGTCTGGGTATTATTTCGCCTGTCGGTAACACCGTTCCGGATGCATGGACCAATGTTATCGCAGGAAAATCGGGTATTACCCGTATTACCCGTTTCGATGCTTCCGTATTTGCGTCTCAGATAGCCGGTGAAGTCAAAGATTTCGATGTCACGCACTATCTTTCTGCCAAAGACGCGCGCCGGATGGATATTTTTATCCATTATGGTATGGCTGCAGCGATTCAGGCTGTCAAGGACGCGGGTATTGGGGATATAGCCGATGCACGTCTTGATGCCGAGCGAATCGGCGTCAACATCGGTTCCGGTATTGGTGGTTTGCCGATGATCGAGGATACTCACAACGCCTATCATGCCGGCGGTCCGCGCAAAATCTCGCCATTCTTCATCCCCAGTACCATCATTAACATGATCGCAGGTAATTTGTCCATCATGTTCGGCTTCAAGGGCCCGAATCTCGCGATTGTCACTGCCTGCACCACCGCCACCCATTGCATTGGCGATTCTGCTCGTTTGATCGAATATGGTGATGTGGATGTAATGGTCGCGGGTGGTGCGGAGTCGTGCGTAACTCCGCTCGCCATTGGCGGTTTTGCCTCGGCACGGGCGCTATCGACACGTAACGACGATCCTGTTACTGCCAGTCGACCGTGGGACAAGGGCCGTGACGGCTTTGTTCTGGGTGAAGGGGCAGGGATTCTGGTGCTGGAAGAAATGGAGCACGCCAAGCGCCGAGGGGCGAAAATTTATGCTGAATTGGTTGGCTTCGGCATGAGCGCCGATGCCTATCATATGACCGCACCCTGTGAAGATGGGGAGGGCGCTGCGCGGTGCATGGCCAATGCGCTTAGAAATGCAGGCATGGATGCCGCTGAGGTGGATTATATCAATGCTCACGGCACATCTACCCCGTTGGGTGACATCGCGGAAACCATTGCGGTCAAACGCTGCTTTGGTGAGCATGCGAAAGAACTCGTGGTTAATTCCACGAAATCCATGACGGGACATTTGCTCGGTGCGGCGGGCGGGGTGGAAGCAATATTTTCTGCCTTAGCGGTACATCATCAGATTGCACCCCCCACGATCAACATTTTTGATCAGGATCCGGCGTGCGATCTGGATTACGTTCCCAATACCGCGCGTAAAATGAAAATTGACGTAGCGATGTCAAATTCATTTGGCTTCGGTGGCACAAACGGTACGCTGATTTTCCGCAAGATTTGATTCCGTCGTTACAGCGCATGCGCACGCTAAAACGCCTTATTCTTCTTATATTGGTTGGCGTAATCCTTTTCGCTGGATGGTTTGCCTATCAGGTCAATAAACCCGTCCGGCTCCCTGCTGTTCCTTACGAATTTTCCGTTGAACCCGGCAGCAGTTTGAAAAGCGTTGCAAAGCAATTAGTCGACGCAGGCGTTTTGCAAGACGCCTGGTCGTTTGTCCTGCTATCACGGGCAATGGGGCTTGCATCGTCGCTTAAGGCCGGAGACTATGAGATTGCCGAAAATACCTCACTCATACAGCTGCTGGAACGCATCACCAAGGGCGATATCAACCAGAGTGAGATCAGATTCATAGAAGGCTGGACTTTCGCACAGCTTAGACAAACCCTGGATGCACACCCGGCTGTCCGGCACGACACTACCAATCTGAGTGGCAGGGAAATTCTGAAATTGATCGGCGCAAGCGAAACAGCAGCAGAAGGATTGTTTTTCCCCGATACCTATTTTTTCGCAAAGGGCAGTAGCGACACCGCAATATTGAGACGCGCTTACCACGCGATGCAGAATCATCTCAATATCGCATGGATTGAGCGCGCTGCACGTCTCCCGTTGGCGGATCCCTATCAAGCATTGATCCTCGCTTCGATTGTCGAAAAAGAAACCGGCAAGGGAAGCGACCGCACCATGGTGGCCGGCGTATTTGTTAACCGGCTGCGATTAGGCATGCTGTTGCAAACCGATCCCACCGTTATCTATGGCCTGGGCGACAGATTTGACGGCAACCTGCGCAAGAAAGATCTCCTGACTGATCAGGAATATAATACTTACACGCGCCGTGGCCTGCCGCCCACCCCCATTGCCATGCCAGGGCTGGCCTCGATTCAGGCAGCCCTGAATCCTGCTAAAACCAATGCGCTATACTTTGTGGCAAAAGGGAATGGGGAATCGCATTTCTCCAATAATCTGGCAGAGCACAATCGCGCAGTATCAAAGTATCAGAAATGACAAATAGTGCTTAGTCTTGGGTAGCGCCATTCAAACCGCAGCCCTCACCCATCCTGCCCGGTGCTGATGACAGCAATGGAGGCAGCCCT